>JBAZDV010000228.1:0-2803 GCA_041654195.1 Candidatus Methanomethylophilaceae archaeon
ATATAGTTACTCTCAGGTTGATCTTGTTGAAGTAGCAGATGAAGAAATAGAACTCAGTAGTGCAGTAGTGGAACTGTCTGATCCCATGATGATGAGAAGATCAACGATCATGCGAGAAAGACAGATGTTACAGTGTCCTGATATGGGTTACGCTTATCCAGCGGAGAAAGTGGAAATTGTCGAACGGGAAAATGAAAGAAAAGTCCGGGTACAGGAGATCAAAAAGAAGTTTTCAGACGTTTTAGCGCTTTATAGAGCGCAAATTCAGAACAACGCCTGAACTATGTATCAACAATTTAATGTATGAAGGGATAATGTCATGATTGTAACAATGCAGGGACTAAGTGCTGTTGCAGCAAATGCGACTGTTCAGAATGTGCTGACAGGCCAGAGATACGAACGATCACCATTTACAGCCGGAGTCGGTAATCTCTATTGTTGCGGAAGCGCAGCGGGTCTTACGGCCGAACTTAACGTAGGAGGTACATCGATCACACCGCCTACTAATGTTAATACTCAAAACCGCTATCCTATTGTTCCTGATGATGTACTCGTTGGAACTTGGGAAGTTCTTGAAGGTAGACTGATACAGGTTACTGTTGTTAATACAACTGCAGGAGCTCTCAGTTTCTTTTGGAGAGTGGACATTGAAGAAGCCGATATACAGATTGGTTGATCACTATGGGTAAAAGATCAACAATCGATATGAAAGGTGCTAGGGGATTATCGCATGTGCTGGGTATCAATTCAGTACAGACAAATCCCGACGAAGCGGATCTGGGCTTCGTTCAGCCTGTGATCGATATGTCAATGTGTGGGTATAGTCGATTAAACGACTATACTCTCTTACGCGGAGCGTCTGAAGTTGGATCTTCGATTGCTGCAGCGCAAACAAAGACATGGAGAATATTGTCACATGGTAACGCTGTTGGTGCGGATCAACAAATTGTGGCGCCGGTAGGTCACAACTTAGTAATCTGGGGTATAAAACAGCATCTTTACTATAATACTGCAGGTGCTGCAGCAGACAGCGGCAAATACATCAGTAGTGAGATTCTCATGAACTGCCCGACAAGTCCCACTGTACAAATAACTAAGTACCATGGTACTGGTCACGTATCGTCTGGTTGTCTACTTTATGCACCTGGCCATTATGAGTTCACGTGTATGTCAAGGGAGAATGTTTATGTTGTTCCGGCTGGATGTTCTCTTGATCTGGTTTGGTGGAAGCAGGACGGAACATTGTTTCCTGCCAATACAGTAGTCGTTTATGCAATAGTGGGACAGGCTTTTCCCGACGGAGCGCCTATGCCGTCGTGGATATAGTCCTACCTTTTTGGACTGGTCAGTAAATCCCGGGTAGTACTAAGCCCGGGTAGGAGTCCGGTGGTCAGGGAAATCGTAGCGCTGCCCTGAATCCGGACGCTCACAGAAAGGCATCTGTGGGGGGGGATCAAATGCGGGGTCAATGCAATGCACCCGTCTATACTACGACTGTACAATCAACAGCTCCTTTTTGCTCTCTCCTGACAATCTCAGGGGGGGGGAGGGGGGGGCTGACGGCTCACTTGTAAATACACGTAAGTTATGTAACTTTTACGTGAATTTATAAGATGAACGTATCAGGGGAGAGTTATATCTCCCCTTTTTTTTTGTCTCGATTCCAGCATAATTTCGATATGTGGATAACTCATTTAAGCGCTTAAGTGTTTACAAACAATACAAAAAAGGACTTTTATGGATAAAAACTTATCAACACTATTGACTTTCTTTGAATCCATAATTATACTTGCTATAACCATTGTTCTTAAACTATTAATAAAGGAGTCCTCTATGATACCACAACAAGCAATTTTCTCGTGTGCTTTTTCTTACGATCTTGATAACCTCGAAAACGTTGTCGAGAAAATTCGTTCTGAAGTCATCCGTATAATTTCAAATCGTTTCTTAATGAAATGGCCAGCAAAAATCATAACACAAAATATCATTGATTTTGTGACATATTTGAAAGCTGAGGAAATGGATGAATTTTTTCAGACTGTAAAGAGCCCGGGGGAAGAATACATAAATTTCTATTTCGGATTTAAATTTTTTGGATCCAAACTTCGGATCACTGGCGGTTTTTGTATACGTGACAAATCACGCAACACAGTACTCTATACAAGTGATCCAAGATTTGTTAATCAAATTGATATTTTCTCAGAAGTGAAAGAATAAACCCGGGGGAAGTTCATGGATGAAATATTAAAAAAGTGGCTCAAAGATTTCGCTATCTATCTGATCGAACAATGGGGACTTGAGCGAAATTTTGCCGGCAACGTTGCACTTTTTTATTTGTATCTTCATCATTATGGACTTTCCCCTTCCATTACTTCCGGCTGGAGATCACCCGTCAAACAAAAAGAGTTACTCGACAGGTGGAAAGCCGGTGATCCTTCTATTGTTTATAAACCTGCCACAAAATCAAAACACATGAATACCGACTGGCTGGGAAAACCCGCTTCGCTTTCAATTGATATTGCATGTACAAACTATAATTTGGCTGCAGAGATTGCTCGAAAACTAAACATAAAACCGGGATTAGATTTTGGAGACAAAGTTCATTTTCAATCAAAGTGAAATTCGGGAGTATAATATGAATATTACATGGTATTTTATCGTTATTTTTGCTCTTTGCACAATAATTCCCGCTTTGATAGTATTTACTGTGCTATCCGCGCGGATCGAGTCGATAAGAGTCGATATTACACGTACATCGATGACGGTTCAATCCAAAACAGATCGAATTGATGATAAATTTCTC
>JBAZDV010000229.1:0-2803 GCA_041654195.1 Candidatus Methanomethylophilaceae archaeon
TCGCACATAAATTGTTGTATAGGTTCATATTCCCGAACATCCAACCACCACCGTGGAAAAAAATTATCAAAGGAGTGACATCACTCATTTCCCTGATACCACGTTTTCTGAAATAGTATCCGGTGATCGCTCCATCGATGACAGGAATGATAAAAGTCTCACTTTCAATGTTGGAAGGATATTTCCCCAGGGCATGCTTGAAGGCGGAGGAAGCGGAAACAGAATCATTCAACTTCTCAATTTTTTCCTGAGTAATGGTGTTTGGATTAAAAGAGGTCTCTTTATTTATTATATTGATAAGGCTTCTCATATGGGAAGTCAGTTCATACATATCCATAATAAGTATGGTATTCCAACAATGACTTGCTTGCAAGAGAAAGTCATTACAAATAAAGAAATGGCTCTAGTTATAGAGGCTTTTCACCGGAACCAAGAATTCTTCGGTTGAATTTGATATCTTTTCCAACAATTTCTCAAGCCGAGGACGATTATATCGTTGGATGATGATGAAAGGTATATTAATGGATACAATGTATAGTATTGCCATAAGCATAAGCCTTGGTTGATTATTGATGATAATCAACAACCCGAAGGCAAAGGAAAGTCCATGGCAAAGTTCAGCTCTTACCGTCTCAAGGATGAATTGGTAAAGATAGTCAACCTTGGTGCTTTCCATCTTGTTCTTCCTGAATTGCGAAGGAGTGTTACTTCCCATTTCTGGAAGCCGGTCCTTCCATTTCTTTACTCCAAAATATTGTTGGTAAAACGCACCTTCATGTTCCCAACAATGACAACTAAGGATTCTTCTAAACACTTCTAGTTGGTTATAGCCAAGATGATCGACGATCAAAGAGGCTACAAGCTGAGTAAGTATCAATGTCGCAAGAAGCTTGATTGGGTCATTGAAAACTTCAACCATGACAATCTTTTTAAACATTTCATTTCCCACCACTAATTATAAGATATATCATTAGTTACAAGAAATCAACATCCTTCTTGATTTACAGGAACTTGCCATAGACAAGCATTCCTTTTATGCTGGTATCATGGAAATCGAGAGGATTATTGAGAATAAAGTACATACTGCCTATTATCAATGTGATATCAACTGCGCTCGTACTATGTTGACTACTCTGGGTGATCTTTTCCACATCACAATAGAGAAACAGACATATCTGAGTGCCATTGGCCTTCATGGGGCGGGCGGACATCGGGACCAGTGTGGCCTTGTTGAGGGATCCCTGATGTTTCTTGGTATCTATTTTCTGGAGAAAGGCAGGAAAGAAGAGGAAGTCGTTGCTTTATGCTATGAATTTGCTCAGGAATTCACCAAGCAGTTTGGTTCAGTGAGATGTAGAGAATTACGTCCTTCTGGCTTTCAGGAAACCGATCCTCCTCATTTATGTGAAGACCTGACATGCAAGGCAATCGTCTTTACCTATCGATTCATCATGGATAAAAACAAAGGAGGCGGAAGCCACTTGGGTTACGGAGATAAAAAAACTAGCGAGGCAGGGTAACGGTGAAACAAATCCACTCTCCTTCTTTGCTTTCCACCGAGATATCTCCTTGCATGGACTTGACCAACTGAGTTGCAATCGAAAGACCCAATCCTGCTCCGCCGCTTTTTCTACTTCGCGAGATGTCACCACGATAGAAACGGGTAAAAATCTTCTCCTTCTCCTTTTCTTGTATTCCTTCTCCACTGTTATAGACCGAGAAACAGGCTTTGTTCTTATCCTTCCAAGACTTGACTTGTATGTACCCTTTCTCTTTCACGTATTTCAATGCATTTTCAAGAAGGATACGTTCAATCTGACAAACCGCATGCTTTTTGGTATGGACGGGAATATTGCTTTCGCAGGAAATATCGTAGGTGATTCCTTGTTCGAAGCAGAGACTCTCAAAGGAAAGGGCTTCTCGTTCAATCACTTTGGATATATCAAAGGAGCTTGATTCCTCTTCATTTTTTTGTGATTCGAGCATTGCAAGTTGGAACATCTCTTCTTGGAGCTCCGACATTCTTTTTGCTTCCGTCTGGATGTTTTCCAACCATTTGTTTTCTCCAATGGAATCATGAAGGATATCACCGTTGGCTCGTATCGCTGCGATTGGTGTTTTTATTTCATGTGAGGCATCCAGGATAAATTGCTTTTGCATCCTAATCGATTCCTCTATCGGCTTGGTCAGCCAGGGAG
The DNA here is from genome assembly GCA_041654195.1 of Candidatus Methanomethylophilaceae archaeon. Classification (GTDB taxonomy): domain Archaea; phylum Thermoplasmatota; class Thermoplasmata; order Methanomassiliicoccales; family Methanomethylophilaceae; genus JBAZDV01. The sequence continues at coordinate 2,199 of JBAZDV010000229.1, forward strand.
AGATGAAGAGCATCATGACAAGAATAAAAGACCACACGACAAAACCGACAAGAATACTTGTTTTCTTAAGAGTTGAGAATAGCATATCATTGGAAGAAGTGGTGAGTATTGTGATTCCTTTTGAGGAGGGAAACCTAAGATAGTGGTAACCAGAGATTGTACCGCTATCACTTCTCTCATTGATGATGTTCTCCCATAGATCAGGATTGCTTTCCTCATCCAATAAGGTCACATTCTGTGGAAACTGTCTTCCATATTGTCCTTTTATCTGTTGGGTTGAGGAGAACATCAGTTCCTTTGCCCTTGATAATTTGGAACTGCATTCTCTTTGATCTTTCTTATTAACGTAAAAATTAATACCGAATAAGCTGAGAAAAATGATTATGGTGGTGATAATGAGTGTCGTAATGGTAATCTTATGCTGAAGCTTCTTAATCATGTTATCCCTCTAGTGCATAGCCAAGTCCGTAGGTTGTCGTAATCCTTGCTTGGGATTGCAAAGATATGAGTTTTTTCCTGAGAAAGGAAATGTACACTTCCACTGTATTGTAAGCTGAATCGTTCTCAAAACCCCAGATGCTGGTAAAAAGCTGCTCCTTGGAAAA
>JBAZDV010000230.1:0-2782 GCA_041654195.1 Candidatus Methanomethylophilaceae archaeon
CTGAGGCTATGCTAAAGGTATACGAGGAGGTTCTGCGGAAATGAGAATACACGAGACAGCTAAGGTAGGAAAAGGAACGAAGATCGAGGACACAGCTGTCATACAAGAGAACTGTGAAATCGGTGAAAACTGTTTTATTGGTCACTATGTTGTAATGAGACCGAATACGAAGATAGGAAATGATACTGTTATTGGTCATCTAACTGTCTTCGAAGGCGACTGTTCAGTGGGCAGTAAGTGTCTTATACACGCACAGTGTCATATAACCAAAGGCGCTGTGATTGAAGACCTTGTCTTTATAGCACCTATGTTCTGCGGCTGTAATGATAACTATATGGTTCACAATAGACGGCATATAAAGCCCTTTATTGTAAATGGCTATACTGTTAAAAGAGCTGCGAGGATAGGAGCTGGAGTAATGGTTCTACCTGGAGTTACAATAGGAGAGAACTCTGTCGTAGGAGTAGGAAGCGTTGTAACTAGAAACGTAATGCCTGGAACTGTATTCTATGGTTCCCCAGGTAGAATAAAAGGTTTAGTCGATAAAATCGAACATCTTTAATAGGAGGATACTATGAGTGGATTTGCAGGAATGCGTGGAACTGGAGACTGGGTAACAGACCAGAGACCGAAAAGTTGGAGAGAGATGCTGCTTCGTCTCTATCCTAATGGTGAGATGCCTCTTACGGCTATCTCAAGTAAACTAAAACAAGAGAAAGTTGATGACCCTGAGTTCTACTGGTGGACTAAGAAGTTCCCAGATCAAGCTGGGTCAATTACTGGAGTTTATTTAGATTCATCTCTTTCGAGTTCGTATGTCTCAAGCTATCCTACAGGTGGAGCTGGTGCAGTTGCTGGCACGACTATCTATCTGAAGATGGCAGCTGCAACGATAGCAGAGGTAAGGGTTGGACATCAGCTTATCGTCAGAGATGTCTCAGCTCCGTACGTAGATGTCAATGTCAAAGTAACGGCAAGGACAGTGAATGGAGCAAACTCCTACCTCACCTGCACAATGCTTGAGGACGACGATAATGACTACGACATCAGGGCAGCTTCTAGCTACAACCTTGGAACCGCAGATCGTTTCATCGTAGTCGGCAATATCAACGAGGAAGGTGCCGCTATGCCAGCAGCTTTAGCATACGACCCTACCAAGTACTACAACTATACACAGATCTTCCGTACACCTCTGAGCATCACCAGGACTGCTCGTCTGACGAAGCTGAGAACTGGTCCTGCTTATCAGGAAGCAAAGAGAGAGTGCCTGGAGCTTCATGGAGTTGAGATGGAGAAGGCATGGCTCTTCGGTATTCCTACTGAGAATACTGGAACAAGTGGAAAGCCTGAGAGAACAACTCAGGGTATCATCGACTTCGTACGGCAGAATGTTGTAGCGAACTACAACAGCTATACAATCAACACAACCTACAGTGGTAAAGGCTGGACAGAGTCTGGTGGTGGTGAGACCTGGCTTGACAGCTATCTCGAGACACTCTTCAGGTTCGGGAGTGCTGAGAAACTGGCTATATGCGGCTCGACCGTTCTTCTCGCCATGAAGAGACTTGCTCTCGCAGGCGCTCACATGGACATTACTCCAAAGACAACCAGCTACGGCTTGAAGATCATTGAGTGGACTACGCCTTGGGGTACTATTAACTTGAAGCTCCATCCACTGATGAGTCAGGAGTCGTCCTTAAGAAAGATGATGATTCTATTTGAACCGAAGAACATCGTATACAGATACATTACTGATACTACCTTCTACGGCGAAGGTGGAAAGACCGCAGCTGAGGGAACCAACTACGGACGTTATGACGCCACGAACGAGGAATTCCTTACTGAGGCTGGCTTGGAATTGAGACATCCTGATACCTTCATGGTACTCGATGGATTCGGTGACGATTCTGCGTAAGATCGTCTAACAGTTGAACAGGGTGGAGGAGCTTCGGTTCCTCCATCCTACTGTGAAATTTTCACCAAAGGAGACAGTTATGAGGATTAAATTCTATGGTCGGGCTGAGTCACCTGCTGGAGATTCTATAGCCTCAGCAACTGTTAAGATATATCTTGCAGGAACTAGTACTCCTGCAACAGCTTATACTTCTGTCTCTAGTACAGATGCAGTAAGCCAAGTTACTACAGACGAGTATGGTTACTATACTTTCTACATAAATGCTTTTGATTATGACCAAGGACAGCTCTTTGACCTTGTACTGAATAGACTTGGTTACGCTACTACCTATACCTTCTACAACATTCAATCTGACAATATCATACCAGGGACTTATTCTATAACTAAGAATACATTAGTCGCTGGTCATGTCTATATACCAAAGGGAGTAGTTCTTAATATTAGCAATGGAATAACACTAACATTCTCAGTAATGCCTGAGATAGGACTTTATACAGTATTCACAGGAGATGGAACAGTAGCTTTCCCCAGTGGTTGTAAAGTATATATAGACTGGTGGGGAGATGACCTTGCAACTGTAGTGTCTAATATAGGAGCTGCTGATGCAACTGTAGTAATATCAGATGTAGTAGCGATTGCTGAAAATATAGTCGTTCCAAGCAATATCTGCTTATGTTTTGAGCCTCCTGGAAAGCTTGATGTTGAAACTGGATATACTGTAACAATAGCAAGCATATCTTTTGCTAATATATACCAGATATTTGATGGAGCTGGTACTATATCACTAACTGGAAATGCGGCTACTAATGTATACCCTGAATTCTGGGGAGATATTACTAATAATATACAGCTTGCTATGGCTGCTGG
>JBAZDV010000231.1:0-2782 GCA_041654195.1 Candidatus Methanomethylophilaceae archaeon
ACAATAAGATTTGGAATGCCTATCGCCTAATAAAAGGATGGAAGGTGGATGAATCCCTGCCGCAGCCGGAATCTTCCCGCATAGCTGTGGAGTGGTTCGGTCAGCAATTGCAGAAAGCGGTGAATGAAATGGATGATTTGTTCAACAAGTTCAGGCTATCGGAAGCTTTGATGACCATTTACAAACTGTTTTGGGACGAGTTTTCCTCGTGGTATCTGGAGTTGATCAAGCCGGCTTATCAGCACGACATAGATCCGAAAACACTGGCTGAGACCATGGCTTATTTTGAAAAACTGTTATTGCTGCTACATCCTTTCATGCCGTTTATCACGGAAGAATTGTGGCAAAACATCACAGAGCGCAAAGCCGGTGAAAGCATCATGATATCCTTGCAACCCAAGGTTGATCAATATAAGGAAACCATCCTGAATGAATTTGAAACGACAAAATCCATCATCTCATCGATCCGTTCCATCCGTTTGGAAAAAAATATTCCCAACAAGGAAATTCTTGAACTCCATTTTGTGGGTGAACATCATGCTGCCTATGATTCCGTCTTGTTGAAAATGGCCAATTTAAGTGTCATCAGTCGGGTGAGTGAAAAAGGAGCCGATGCTGCGGCCTTCATGGTCGGTACGACCGAATATGCTTTGCCGTTAGGCAGCCTGATCAATGTGGACGATGAAATCGCCAAAATGCAGTCTGAGATTGATTATCTGCAAGGTTTCTTGAAATCTGTCCTTGCAAAACTAAGCAATGAACGTTTTGTTGCGAATGCAAAACCGCAGATTGTGGAAGCGGAACGTAAGAAACAGGCCGATGCAGCATCCAAAATCAAATCTTTGGAAGAAAGTATTGCAGCCTTAAAGAAATAAATGAAGAGGTTGTCTCAAAAGTGAAATCTCTATGGTTTTTAACGGGCTGTTTCTAAAAGAGCAGACCTATTGACTTAAATTTAAATCGGAATCCGATGAAATGGCATCTTCTACTATGTATGATTGTTTTGGCCGGGCTAAGCTCTTGCGAAGATTATCCGACTGATCCGATTGACGTTGAAGATTGGGATTCATCATTGGGTGAATTTCCCGGTGTGGCCCGAGCTTCGGGCACCAGTTTTGTGGTCGGGAATAAAGCTTATATCTGTTTTGGGCGTTCTGAATGGAAATCCGGCTTTTTAAAAGATTTGTGGGAATATGATCCCGATAATGATAAATGGACGCAGAAGACTGATTTTCCAGGTCAGGCAAGGGCGAAAGCCATAGCCGGTGTCATTGGAACTAAAGCATATATCGGAATGGGGTCCATTGGTGCTATCGAGCTTTCCAATCAGTTTTGCGATTTTTATGAATACGATACCCAGACCGATATCTGGACGAAAAAAGCCGATTTTCCGGGTGAGGCTAGGAATGACTTGTTTTGTGCGGTGGTAGATGGTGCTTTGTACACGACTTTGGGCTTTACGGGTATCCAAAGGAGTGTCCAGACCTGGAAATATGATCCCACCACCAATGTTTGGACGCAAATGACTGATGCTCCCCATGAGGCCAGTAATGCAGCCGGCTTTGCCATTGGAAACTGCTTTTATGAAGGCTCCGGTTTCCGGGGCAGTAATCTGAATTTCTTTTATTGCTTTCGGCCTGATATTCAAAAATGGATTCGTAAAGCAAATTTGCCGGATGCGAGAATGCTGTCCAATGGTTTGGCTATCAATGGAAAAGGCTATATTTTATTGGGCCGTTACTGGAATGGTGCTTTAAACGGAGGCCGGTTGCTTTCGGATATTGTGGAATATGATCCGGCTTCAGATTCTTGGACAAAACGGGGAAACTTTCCCGGAGGTGCGCGCCAGAATGCAATGGCCTTTTCCATTGGTGACAAGGGTTATATTGTGATGGGAGAGGATGATGCAGAACGCAAATCGGATGTCTGGAGTTTCAGACCTTAACCTTTGATTTATTATGAGAACCAGACACTATATCACCATTTTCCTTTTACTTGAAACATTTTTTCTGCAAGCCCAGACTCGTACGGATACGGTAAATTATAGCCTGAATGCCAGAATAAATCCGGGATTTGGTGAATATGCCCCATTTCTAAGTTCGGCCAATCAGTTTGACAGACATAGTATCCAGCCCAATAGTTTGAGCCTTTGGGGTACCATTCATAAAAAGATGGATGATGCTCATTTTGACTATGGATATGGTGCTGAACTTGATGCCAATGTTTCTAAGTCTGAAAGCCGTTTTTTTCCGGGAGAGCTTTATGTGGAAGGTAAGGCGTATTTTCTGAAGGGAACTTTGGGTATGAAACAGAGAATCTATGGTAATCAGGATCCTGAACTTTCCAGCGGTGGTATGATATGGTCAAGGAACAGTCGCCCTTTTCCCGGAGTTTCTGTTGAATCTAATGATTATATAGATGTACCATTTACCAAAGGCTATGTTGAAGTAAAGGGTGGAATAGCCCATAGTTGGTTTACTGATAGCACTTTGACCACCAACACGCTATTGCACCACAAATATGCTTATATTCGCTTTGGTGGATCTTTTCCTATCAATATAAATTTTGGTTTACAACATGTCTGCCAGTGGGCAGGTACATCACCTAACTACGGCAAATCTCCGGCCAGTTGGAGTAATTTTAAGCGAATTTTATTCGGAAAGAGTGGAGACTCTTCTTCTCCAGGCACAGAGCGGTACAATGCGCTTGGAAACCATATCATTTCAAAGAACCTCGGTGTTGACGTCAAACTAAGATCTGTCAATGTTTCGCTTTATTGGCA
>JBAZDV010000232.1:0-2764 GCA_041654195.1 Candidatus Methanomethylophilaceae archaeon
GGATTGAATGAGTATCGAGCGGTGGAGTAATAATAAAGTGGATATGGATATCTGGATCTCAGAAAATGATATGGAAAATATTTATGTCGAATATGTAGTTTATCCAAAAGATAGAAAAAGAGATTTACCTATAACTGGTGCATATTTTGATCATCCGAAGGGGGATGATGAACAGGGTATGACAGACCTGAGATCGTTACTTAAGGCATTGGGTTTAAAAATTGTTGTAGAGTAATAGTTTAGTATATATACTTGTAACACTAATGTATATGTATGGTTAAAGGAGATATTCTTACTTGTAACAGATGCAAGCGTACATGGACTCAGAGGGGAAACGAACCACCTATAAATTGTCCTAATTGTAAATCCCCTAGATGGAATAAACCCCGCGTCCGGGATCCAGTTACGCATGAATGGCTGATTGACAGAAAAACAGGAGAAAAGTTAGACAAATGATAATCCCTATGACAGTATTATTGATCACTATGGTTTTAGCATCAGAGTATTACAAAGGTGGAATGTATAAAGATTACATCTACGGAGCCGCGAAAGTGGTTATGGTAATGATGGCTATTAGTATCGCGTTTGATTTAACAGTAAGCTGGATAGGTTACGTGTTATGATATCTTTGATTATTATCATCGCAGTTGTATTACTCCTCTCTATATCGGGGGCATTACAGATATATAGTATCTGGTTCTCGGAATCGTATAATATGGAACTGATTGTGATGAAATTAGCACATGCTAGTACAACGATCGCAGTATTGGTATTAGTGTTTGGATTCGCGTATATATTTGGGTATTTATGATTACTGCATCCGCAAAGTCAAAAGGTCGCCGCTTGCAACAGTATGTAAGAGATTCCATACTTACTCTTTTCCAGGAAGAGTTAACGCCGGCTGATGTATCCTCTAATCCTATGGGGTGCGCTGGGTGTGATGTGGTCTTATCCACACGTGCAAGAGAGTTGTTCCCCTATGCGGTGGAGTGCAAAAACTGCGAGTCATGGACTATCCCGGCATCTAAAAACAGGCAGGAAGCGTTAGTCATTTTGAGATATACTGATTATTTGGAGTTGATTTATAAATGCAAGTAGTTTTAGATATTGAGGATCGTATGGTATGCCCTTATCGGTGTATATATACTAAATGTAAGTATCTAAATATTGATTGTTATTGTCATATAGGGGATGGCTTCCCGGTAAATTGTCCGTTAGTGGCGTTATCAATCAACCAGACAAACAATAGTATTAAGTTCATTGAGTGAGGATAATATATCATGGATATCACATCTATTTTATCTACAATCGACCTTGATCAGATTATCCTGGTCATTGGTGGTATTATCGCAGTGTTAGGTTATATTGTCGCCGCGATTGAAAACATCAAGAAAAAGAATACTCAAGGGGCACTTGAGAACTCAGAAAAAGCAGTAGAAGCTAGTAAAAAAGTGTTGTCTGATGCGATCGATTTATTCTCCTCAGATGTGCCACAGACAGAAGCACAAACTGTACTCCTCGAAAATGGAACCGTGCCGGCGAAAACGTGTTTTATGTCTGACTCAACAAAAGAATCACTTTGGACGAACTTACGCGCACATGGTGGAGAGTTTACCCGAAACGACCTTAACGATTTAGTGTCATGGGCTGAGGGTGAAAGAGATGTCGAATACGCTATTATCCTTGTAGACAAGAACGGAAACCCAGATAAAAGAGTCCGTGTTGAGGGTAAACCAGAAACAGAGATTTACCATGCGTTTGTATCGTATGGTGTCCCGACGTATGCAAAATATGATGAAGTACACGCACAGGCACTTGCTACAAGCTCGCCAGAACATAATTTAAATACCAACTGGATTATGTTGGATGCGGTGAAGAATCAGATTATCTCAGAGATTGGATCATATAATCCAAAATGTATTAATGATTTTATCAACAAGGTGGCAGAAGCAGAAAAGGAACAGCTCGAAGAGTACAGCTTTAACTGTAATAATCATACGTGGGTTATTAAACAGGGCGATATCGTCGCACAGTATGCTGGAGCAAAGACCGAAGCGTAACCATGACAATCTTCACCCTATACTGCGAGACGGAAAAACTCTGGGAGAGAATCAAATATATCTCACCAGATACCTCCTCTTATTTTGATATACCCTCCTTTTTTGGAATCACTTGCATCAACATAGGTACTCCTAATGTATCAATCGGCGATGAATCAGATCCTATGTGGAATGGTTTTCCCATGCCGGTAAACAAAGGCGATGTGTACATCTTCGATGATGACATTCCAGCTCTTGCATTAGGTGGTGCGTATGAGAAGCGGGCAAGTATCCGCGTCAGAGATGAGGATACAGACGAGGTTATCACTCTCAGGGTATGGCATGAACTGCTCCACGCAGCAGGACAGCCAGCGGATGATATGGTTATCCGTGCGTCTGAATGGCAAACTACATCAGAACGTATCTTATGGTATCTGTATAGACTGTTCGGTCTTCCGGTAGATATTCCGTTCTGGCAACGGAAATATTACGCATGGCTCACTTCTTACGCATGGTTCATGGCATGTATGAGGTGAAAGAATGGCTGATGAAGAAACTGGGTAACATTATGGAAAACAGAACGAGTTGGTAAACCATGGATGACACGACCAAGTATTAGGAGGTGATTATGATAGACCACAATACATAGTAACTAAACTCCCTTTTTTGTATTAGTCCGGTTCGGGTCCGGAGGGGAGTATGGAGGGAAAATATATGGTAAAAAG
>JBAZDV010000233.1:0-2761 GCA_041654195.1 Candidatus Methanomethylophilaceae archaeon
GGGACAAGCAGAAGGGAAATTATCGGTAGGACAGTATAGAGGGGAGGCATGAGAAGGACAACCACCGTTAGCCTTATTATCCATAGGAAGGGGGTGGGAGTAAATGTCAAACACCGACACGTTTAATCAGGCATTGCGGTCTGATATTAGAGAAAACGGGTTAACCCTGGAAAATGCAGCGGACAAGGCAAAGGTGAGTCTCAGACAGTTTCATCGGCATATCAGGGGTGAGACCAAACGGGGAATCATGCCGTTAGAGACAGCGGCAGAATTGCGAAAGGAGGGGGTTATGAGCAGGGAAACGGCAGAACGGTACATCGAGGTTATTAAGACCGTAATCAGGCTAAAAAAGAAAAAGGGCCGCGGCAATCGCCGGACCCTAACAATTAAAAATCTTCTACACAGATAGTACCATATTAGCCCGCCAAGGGCAAGGGAAAGTGAGGTAAAGGGAATGAGAGCTATTGGAATAGTTAGGAAAGTTGATGAACTGGGGCGGGTAGTAATACCCAAAGAACTCAGGCGGGTAATGGATATACCCGAAGGAACCCCATTGGAGATATTCACCAACGAGAACGGTGAAGTTGTTTTACGGAAGTATGAACCGGGCTGCCACTTTTGCGGCGACTTGGAGAACTTAATTAATTATTCCGGTGTGCGTGTTTGTAAGGATTGCGTTAATTATATGCACGACAAGGTACACCGCGCGATACGTAAATCCAGTTAACCCCCTTAAATTTATATACCCCGGGGAGGGCCACCCTTCCTCCCCGGGGGACCCTTTCAAAACTAAAGGAGGTAAGAAAATGGCAATGTTTAGCAGCGTTTTAGTTGAAAGCCCGAACCCTATCGAGACAACCGTAACGGGCCGTAAATTCTACCGGGATAGGGACGGGGAAGAATACTATGCTTGCGAGAAATGCGAGAAATTAACCATGGAGCATTTGCTTACCGATGATTACCTTTGCCCTGAGTGCCATGCACTAACTCATATCTGCGGGTACTGCGGGGAGGAAAGCAAAAAGGAATTAAAACCCGGTCAGGACGGGTACTACTACTGCGACAAGTGCCTACTGGAAGTTTTGGAGGCACGGATTAAGGGTGTAATTAAGAACCTGCGCACCCTGCAAGTGAAGTTAACTAACGAGCCGGAAGTTATCAGGGCAGACCGTCCCCATGACTACATTGGGCAATCCGGCCAGGCTTTTGGCGTTATGAACTTCACTTCCCGGGAGATAGCCGGACTGATAAGCGAATTGGAGGGATGATAATGCCTAAAATATCGAGACTGGAAATTAAAAACTGCCTGGGCATTTCAGAACTGGAGATACAGGCCGGGAAGGTAAACCTTATCAAGGGCGGCAACGAAAGAGGTAAGACTTCTGTTCTGGAAGTGATTGAAAAGGGTTTGCAGAACACCCAGCGCCGGACAAAGTTTGTTAAGGATGGGGCCAAGGAAGCTACCTTGTATATAGAAATGGACGACAGCACAGCCATAGACCGCCGCATCAAACCGGATGGCAAAACCAACAGCAAGGTTACCCAGCATGGAGCCAGCATACCCAAACCCGAGACTTACCTTAAAACCATAATAGGGGAAGGCTTTGGCTTTAATCCGGTAGACTTCATGGGCAAAAAGGATAAAGAGCAAACCGACATTCTTCTTTCCTTGATACCTATGCGGGTAACGGAAGATAGCCTGATGGAATGGTTTGGGGAAGTTCCCCCGGTTAACCTTAACCAGCACGCCATTGATGTTCTGGCTTATTTGGCTGAAAAGTATTTCTATGACAAACGTGCCCTGGCTAATGCTGCGGTAAAAGAGTGCGCCAACGAAATTAAAGCTTTGTTTGAGCAACTTCCCGACAACTATGACGGCGACCAGTGGAGAGAAGTCAACATCGGGGAACTTTGGGGCAAGGTGACCGATGCCCAAAAAGTTAATCAGTTTAGGGAGCAAGCGCAGGAAGCTATCGATGGGCAGGAAACAAAGACGCAGGCCATTGACAATAAATTCGACCTGCAAATAAAGGAACAACACGACCTATTCGAGTTTAAGGCTGATAGGGCTCGGAAAAACGTTGAAGAAGATAAGCAGCTTATCGTGGATGAAATCATGTCCATCGAAGATGAAATTACTGAAATGGAAGAAAAAATCAAGCTCCTGCAGGAAGGTATTCAGGCGGCCAAGAACCGGATAATCCTTAAAGAGAACGATCTTAAAAATATTGATGAGGGTATAGTGGCTGTTAAAATCGAGGGTCTGGAAAAGGAAAGAGATGCAGCTATTAAGGCCATAGAGGAACGCCGGGACGAAGAAAAGCAAGCGGTTCAGACAAGGGCCAACAACGCCGCCATTTACTTGGAGAAAAACCCTGTCATTGACATTGAGCCGCTTGAGCAAGCTGCAAAACAAGCCGAAACCATGAAGGGCTATATCAACCTCTACGATAATATGCGTGCCCACCAGGAAGCTTTGAAGGATAAGCAGGCCACAGCAACACAGCTAAATGATTGTGTGGAACTGGCCAGGGTTAAACCTGCCGAACTGCTACAGCAAATCGAATTACCCATCAAGGGATTAGGTATTAACGAGCAAATGCAGATTACCATTGACGACCTGCCCATTACTAACCTTTCTACCAGCAGACAAATTAAACTGGCGCTGGATATTGCCAGGGCAACAGCCGGACCATTGAAACTGATATGTTTTGACCGTTTCGAGTCCCTGGATGATGACCAGAGAGAAATGTTCCTTAAT
>JBAZDV010000234.1:0-2759 GCA_041654195.1 Candidatus Methanomethylophilaceae archaeon
TAATGGGTATCCCGCACGCATATCCCGATTTTTCTGTTGACGACGTATTGATCACAGATCAACCCAGGCAACTCGCTAATTATCTGAATATTGGATGTAAATTCGCCGTCGGCGAAATATCGTCACATTCGATGGTTATGAACACGAGAGATATCGTACCCTTGGAAACAGGAAATACATTACGAGAGATTCTCACGGAGTACAAATGAAAGGAATAGTAATTGCCGGTACCGGAAGCGGTGTGGGAAAAACATCCATAACCACTGGACTCCTGTCAAGACTGTCCAAGACCATGAGGGTACAGGCATACAAGATAGGCCCCGACTTCATAGATCCGATGTATCACACGGTAGCAACAGGACGTCATGCAAGAAATCTCGACTCCTTTTTAATGACAGAAGATCGAATAAAAAACCTTGTTGGATATTCTGCAAAGGATGCAGACATCTGCGTTGTTGAAGGCGTAAGGGGTCTGTATGAAGGGCTCTCAGGAGAGAGTGATGAGTGCTCCACCGCAGAAATGGCCAAAATGTTGGGATTCCCTGTAATATTGGTAGTAAATGCGCGATCTCTGACCAGAAGCGCGGCGGCCATAATACGCGGATTCCAATCTTTTGATGAAGATGTGAATATTGCAGGTGTTATACTGAATAATGTTTCCGGAATACAACATGAAACGAAACTTCTTGATGCCATAAAAAAATATACAGATGTTAATGTGATCGGTATTGTAAAAAGAGATATGGATAATGCCATAGGTCAAAGACATCTCGGACTCAACACTATTGACAGATCAGAAAAGAAGAACATTGATTATTTGGGATCCATGGTATCGGAACTTGATCTAGATCAGATCATGGACATATGTGAATCGAATACTGTCGATGATCTTCCAGATGGTTTACCTTACGTGGAAAGAAACACGGGATTAAAGGCCGCCATCCCACTTGATGATGCCTTTTGTTTCTACTATTACGAGAATATTGAATGCCTGAAGACATCTGGTATGGACATTAGTTTTTTCAAACCGACTTGCGGTGATCGACTCCCTAATGCTGACCTATACTACCTGGGCGGTGGATATCCTGAACTTCATGCTGATGACATCTCTCAAAACACAGATTTTCTTGAAGGATTGAAAACCGAATCCGAAGATGGAAAAATGATCCTGGGTGAATGCGGAGGACTTATGAGCATGTGTTCGTCGATCAAGGCATCAGATGGTATTAAAAATAAGATGTCTGGAATATTCGAGGCCGATGCGAAGATGTCTGATCGCCATGGTCCGTCGTATGTGATTGCAAGAACAACATCCGTCAACCCTTTATTCCCAGATATGACAGTGCGCGCACATGAATTCCATTACTCCGAATTAGAACTTTATTCTGATCGTCCCTATGGATATGACATAATCAGAGGAACGGGTATTGACGGAAAACATGACGGACTGATCTATAAGAATTCTCTGGGTTCCTACATGCATCAACATGCCCTTTCAACGGACGATTGGCTGGCAAAAATCGTTGATAGAATTCTGTAATCCACTCATAAAATCAAAGATCTTAAAAGGTCTCTAATGCACGATATTTTAAATTACTGAATTTTTAGTTTGATAAAAAAATCGACAAGACGATCTCAATTAAGCACGTGTAATTACTGATCGAAAGAAGAAGGATTATTGATTTGATCTCTTATTTTTTCTGCATCTCCCAAGCATTAACCATCTCTTGTATGATGTGTTTATCACTGCCAAAAAGCACTTTCTCAACAGGAGCATTGGCAACAATCCTTCCTTTATCAAGAAATGCAACATCGGTGCATTGTGACGAACTATATCCACATCATGTGTTATAAGAACAACACCAATTTTGTATTATTGACCCTCATTGGGGGATGATATCAGTATTGGAGCGCAAAGAGAACATGATGGAAGACGTAATTAAAAGAACGGCAGAGCCAATTAGTGGCAGTCCTAGCACAAGGTACATTGCGTCTCCTCCGAACAAAGGATAGAATGTTGTTGTAAAGAAAAGCAGGAAAAATGCTGCAGCTTTGATCTTTTCCCCTTTGAAATAAAGGATCGCAGATGACACAAAAAATACCATACCGAAAACCACATCTACCAATTCTACGCTTGAATTACCGAAGACCATTATAGAAATCGAGAATGTAAGACAACTGACACCGAATAATATCATTGCCATACCTGTTGCAAATTCACCAACCCTTACAGCATAGAACGAGAAAACAAGTACGGCCAATGACAAGACCACCTTGGACATATTATATGAATTTGCCTCTTCATCCCATAAGGGAATCACATTGTCCAGATTCCACACTCCTACCACAATGCACGCAATACCGAATACCAATATACCTACAGATTCGACCAAGATAGTATCTGAAAAATCACAGTGAACAGCATTGGGAGATATCTCTGCAGACATCATTTGAAGCGCAGCATGTGATGACATGACCGCCCCTGAAAATAATAAGAATATCCCTTCGGTCACTCCGCCGGTATTTAGACCGGCCAATATGAAGCCTATACCTGCAGTCAGAACAGAAACGAACAGCACCCAGTCCCTGTTCTTCGCGACCTGTAAGCTCATCACGACCAATGCCACTCCGAACACAATATCCAGTATTGATAAACCTCCCTCGGAGTAAATCAGATAAGTCATTGAAAAAATCAAAGACGACATACTTATTAGAAAAATTATGAACCCTTCTAGAAGTACCTTATTTCGAAAAGCATA
>JBAZDV010000235.1:0-2746 GCA_041654195.1 Candidatus Methanomethylophilaceae archaeon
TGTAACATATTAAAATCATGAAAAAGAAAAAATATTTGATACTGCCGGCAATAAGTGCTCTGTTCATGGCCGTTTCGTGTGTCGGAGATCTGAATACGCTCCCGCTTAACGAAACCGATTACACATCCGAAGTCGCCTATGGCACGGAAGAGGCAAATTATCTGTCCGGTCTTGCAAAACTATACTTGTGTTTCACCAACTCCGATGCTTCTAATCTCGCCGTGGACGACGGAGGTGCCTCGGAACTTATCCGGGCTTTCTGGAATCTGCAAGAATGCAGCACAGATGAAGCAAAAAGTTCCTGGGAAAGCGATTCATGGGTAAAAGATATTAATCAGCTGACCTGGTCAAGTGCAGACAACACTGCCACCTATGCGGTATATGTGCGCACACTCCAAGGCATCACTTATATAAATGAATTCCTGAGACAAACAACAGACAGCAAACTGGGAGACCGCGGATGTTCCGGCGAATTAATCAACAAAGTGCATGAGATGCGTGCCGAAGCACGTTTTATCAGAGCTTATCTGTACTGGATGTCCATGGATGTATTTGGAAATATTCCTTTTGTCACAGAAGACTCAGAATTCGGAGCCGTAAACCCTGAACAAAAAGACCGCGAATATGTGTTTCATTTCATAGTCGATGAATTGAAAGCACTGGCCGAGTCGGATGATATGCCGGATGCACGCAGTAATCAGCCACGGGCGGATAAAGGATCGGTTTTGGGCCTTCTTGCGAGATTGTACCTCAACGCCGAAGTTTATACCGGGACGGCTATGTGGAGTGAAACCAAAGAAGTCTGTGAAGATATATTCCAGATGGGCTACGGGCTTTGCAGCAATTATGCCGATCTTTTCCGTGGTGATAACGGAGAAAATTCAGAAGCACTGCAGGAAATGCTCTTTAGCATCTATTATGATCATGAATCAAGTACTTCATGGGGCGGTACCATGTTTCTTACCGTTGCCGCCATTCAGTCTTCAGACGAACCCAAGAGTGCCTATTTACTTGGTTCGACACAACACTGGGCAGGCATTCGCGTCCCATATGAATTCGCCCTTAAGTATTTTAATGTATCCTCACCCAACTACACGAACGGAACTTATTCGGTTGCCGACGATCGCGGAAAACTCTTCTTTATCAAAGGCAGAACACAGGAAATGACCGATATGACCGATTTTACGCATGGCTGGTCGCTATTTAAGTATAGTAATATTCCCCATGATATGACCGCCACATCATTCTATAGTAACGCATCCTATTTTGTGGATACCGATATGCCGATGATCCGCCTGGCAGAAATCTACCTGATATACGCCGAGGCATGTCTTAATTTAGGCTCTGTAAGTACGGCTCTTCCGTATATTAATGCACTCAGGACCAGGTCCAACGCATCGCCCGTTGGTACTGCCGACATAACCTCCGACTGGCTGTTGGCGGAACGCGGACGGGAACTCTTGTGGGAATGTCACCGGAGAACAGACCTGATCCGGTTTGACAAATTCACCTCTTCGAACTACTTATGGAAGTGGAAAGGCGGAACATACGACGGACAAGGAGTGTCGGATCATTTGAAAATATTTGCTTTGCCGTCGTCTGAACTGGCATCCAACTCAAATCTTACTCAAAATCCAGGCTATTAATACCAAAAAGCAAAATTATGAAAATGATAAAATCACTTGCTTCGGCAGCCATCCTCCTGGCCGTGCTGACCGGATGTGAATCACTTGAAAAAGTTAAGGCATACGGTGACGGAGATATAGTAGCGCCCGTTATGAACACGATGCAACCCGTTACTATTAATACCGACAATCTTGAAACCGGGACGTTAACCTTCTCCTGGGCTCCGGCCGATTTCGGTTACGATGCCATGGTTTCATACAGTATATATGCAACCGGAGGCGATAAAACAGATTATGTTCTGTATGAAGAAATCCATCAGCCCAAATATGAAATTGCCAATTCGGCGTTATACACCAAATTGACGGGCAGTAGCTATATGGGGCTTCCGACAGATCAGAAGGTTCCGCTTTCAATTTATGTAACTGCAACAATTGGAAGTAATTATGACGTTGTAAAATCGGACCCCGTTACGGTAGATTTTTACCTGGCCTCTATTGCAGGAGTGCCCAAATTACTTAAAATTTCCGGGAGTCACAACGCATGGGGAGGTTCGTTTATTACGGGCATCTGGGGTGTTGACGAACTCTATTCCGGCTATTGCGATATGAATGTAAGCGGAGGCGGAAACGTCGAATACAAATTCGTTGACAATTCAGGAAAATGGTGGGGAGGAGAACTCGGTAATTTAAGTACTGCCGGCGGCAATCTGAACACCAGTGCCGGATTGTACTATATAAAAGCCGATATGAACAGCAAAACGGCATCTGCAGTTCCGATGACAAAGGTCGGTTTGACCGGAATTAACGGAAGCTGGCGCACTCCTGCGGTTGAAATGACTTACGATCAGGCATCCCGGAGTTACATCTGGGAAGGGGAAGTAACCAGCGGAAGCGGATTCAGAGTACTTTGTTATTCTCCCACCGATGCAGCAGGATGGTACTGGAGCTATACGATGAGCGCTGCTACCGCAGACGATGTGGTAATGGTTAGCGGCGGTAAAAGCAAACTGGTGGAACGTGGAAAACATGAATCGGGCGGAGACGGGAACCTCTCATTAAACGACACCGGGAAATATAAATTTACTCTATATTACGACACAAAAGAACATTATTTCTATCTA
>JBAZDV010000236.1:0-2731 GCA_041654195.1 Candidatus Methanomethylophilaceae archaeon
AAGATGCAGCAATATATGCTACAAATGAGGTTGCTGTTGCCGTAATAGCTTCCACATTAACTATTATTTCTGTATTCTTCCCTCTTACAATGGTTTCCGGGCTGGCAGGTATAATGTTTAAGCAATTGGGATGGATTGTTACTATTATCATTTCAATATCCGTTTTAGCAGCTCTTACGCTCACACCTATGCTTTCATCAATTATGCTTAAGGCCGATCCAAAAAGATCGAAAGCGTTCCAGTACTTTTATGCACCTATTGAAAGAATGCTTGATGGTCTTGACAGAGCGTATGCATCCGGACTAAAATGGTGTGTAAATAACCGCTTTAAAGTAATGGGAGGAGCTCTTGTCCTCTTTTTGGCCAGTCTTGTACTGGTTGCAAAAGTTGGTACCGACTTTTTCCCTGCATCGGACAACTCACAAATTGGTGTTACTGTAGAATTGCCTGTAGGGGCAAGAGTGGAGCAGGCTAGAAAACTAAATACTTACCTGTATGAGATGTGGAAAAAGAAGTACCCCGAAGTTGAAATATTGCAGGCTTCACTCGGTCAGTCCGACGGGTCAAACGTTTTCATGTCATTAAGAACGTCAGGCACCCATATAATTACATATACTGCAAAACTCTCAAAGCCCGAGAACAGAAAAAGAGATATTTTTGACATATCGGACGAAATGCGAAAAGACCTGAGTGCTACTCCGGAAGTATACAGATATACAGTTACTCCGGGCGGCTCATCTATGGGTATGGGCTCCGGAGGAACAGTTCTTGAAATGGACATCCTTGGTTACAACTTCGAAGATGCAGAGTCAGTTGCAAAACAGGTATCTGATATCATGAAGAAAACCGAGGGACTCAGAGATGTGAAACTGAGCCGCGAAGACTATATGCCTCAGTTTAACGTTGAGTTCGACAGAGATAAGCTTGCCATGAACGGCATAACCATGACCTCTGCTGCAACAGTTGTGAGAAACCGGATTAACGGGATTATTACCACAAAATTCAGGGAAGAGGGAGAAGAGTACGATATAGTTGTGAGAAATGACCAAAAATATCGTACTACAGTTGATGATATCAATAATATATTAATCTTCAATTCGCAAGGTAAGGCGGTGAGATTAAGCGAATTGGGAAATGTTATCGAAAACTTTGCACCTCCTTCAATTGAACACCTGGACAGAGAGCGGGTTATAAAAGTTACCGGTTCCGTTTACAAACGTTCGCTTGGAGATATTGCCACAGATGTAAACACAGCGGTTGCCAAGATTGATATGCCGCCTCTCATTACCGCAAGTGTATCAGGCGCGGTTGAGGAGCAACAGGAGTCGTTTGCCGATATGTTCACGCTTTTGGGGCTTGTGATTCTCCTTACATACATTGTAATGGCGTCGCAGTTTGAATCTTTCCGCGATCCGTTTATAATAATGTTCTCTCTTCCATTTGCATTTACAGGAGTATTCGTTGCTTTATGGCTCACCGGAACAACACTCAGTCTTATTGCGCTAATTGGTGCTGTAATGCTTGTGGGAATTGTAGTAAAGAACGGAATTGTGCTCATAGACTATATTAATCTTAACAAAGAAAGGGGAGCTTCAGTTAAGCGGTCTGTAATATCCGGAGGCAAGTCACGTTTACGTCCGGTAATAATGACTACAGCAACAACTATTCTTGGTATGGTTCCAATGGCAATGGGAATAGGAGCCGGATCTGAGATATGGCAGCCTATGGGTATAGCAATCATTGGCGGTCTTACACTTTCGACCTTACTTACTCTTATTGTTATCCCTACAATATATACTTCATTCCATGCAGGCGATATCAAACGCAAGAGAAAAGCATGGGCAAAAAAAATTAACGAACTTAAAGCAGTTTAATTATGAAATCGATAATGATTATATATAACCAGGCCCATAGCACCCTTGTTCAGCAGGCTCTCGATAATTGCGATGTGAGAGGCTTTACTAAATGGGTTGATGTTCAGGGTCGTGGCAGCAACAAGGGAGAGCCGCACTATGGCACTCATGCCTGGCCTTCGATAAACATGGCAGTCATGGCGATTGTAGAGCCGGAAAAATTGACTATATTGCTTTCCGAATTAAAGGAAATAAACTCTTCGGCCGAAAAACACGGGCTTCGTGCCTTTGTTTGGGACGCAGAGTCGGCAATATAGAAGAATGGAAAGCATAAAAGAAATTTTCAAAATTGGCAGAGGACCTTCCAGCAGTCATACAATGGCTCCTGCCAAAGCATCAGTTATATTTTTGGAGAGGCAGCAAACTGCCTCTTCATTTATTGTAACACTATACGGAAGCCTTGCATCAACTGGTAAGGGGCACATGACAGATACGGCAATTCTTGAAGTACTTGGCAAAGAGAGGACAAAAATTGTTTGGGAGCCAGATACCTTTTTGCCTCAGCATTCAAATGGAATGAAATTTGAAGCATTCGACCCTCTCGGTAAAAAAATGGGAGAGTGGACAACCTTCAGCATTGGTGGGGGAGATTTGAGTGATACAGGAGTGAGAGAGGCCCGCACAGATATTTATCCTCATTCGAAAATGGCCGAAATACTTGGATGGTGCCAAAGCAGCGGAAGATCATTCTGGGAGTATGTGGATGTGCACGAAAACAGCGAAATATGGGATTATCTTGCTCAGGTATGGAGCGTTATGAAAGAGTCCGTTGAGAGGGGGCTGGAATCGGAAGGAGTACTTCCTGGAGGGCTCAATCT
>JBAZDV010000237.1:0-2722 GCA_041654195.1 Candidatus Methanomethylophilaceae archaeon
CACATTGGCAAAGCTCGCTAAGAAGGAGAGGAGCACCCTTGAGATAGGGAGGACCCATGCTCAGTTTGCGATCCCGATCACATTCGGATTTAAGATATCAGGTTACATTGCAGAGATGCTCAGACATAAAGAAAGATTGGAGCAGATAAAGCCGAGGGCATGTGCGGGAAAGATGGCTGGGGCTGTTGGGACCGGAGCGGCACTCGGTGATAATTTCTTTAAAATTCAAAAAACAGTGATGAAAGACCTTGGCCTCACTTATGAACCGGCAGCAACACAGGTTGTCGGAAGGGACAGATACACAGAGCTGATCTGCCTTATCGCCAACATTGCAACTTCTTTGGAAAGATACGGCACGGAGGTCAGAAATCTTCAGAGGTCTGAGATAGCTGAGGTAGCTGAACCATTTGATGTTAAAAAGCAAGTTGGAAGTTCTACAATGGCGCAAAAAAGGAATCCAATGATGTCAGAAAATGTCTGCGGACTTGCTAGGATAGTAAGGTCAATGGTCACGCCGACCTTTGAAAGTCAGATATTATGGCACGAGAGGGATCTTTCAAATTCAAGCACTGAGAGATTTGTACTGCCTCACACATTTACGCTTCTTGATGAAATGTTCCAAAAAATGGAGCAGGTCTTCGGAGGTCTTACGGTCAATAGGGAGAAGATGATAAAGAACATCGAATCTTCCAGGGGTCTTGTCATGGCTGAATCCATAATGATGAAGATGACCGAGAAAGGTATCGGGAGACAGGATGCCCACGAGATCGTCCGCGAATCTTCAATGATCGCAGAGGATGAGGATCGTCAGCTTAGAGATGTCATTCTGGAGAGGTCCGATCTTAAAGGTCTGATGACAGAAGAAGAGATCCGTGAAGCCATGGATCCTGTAAATTATACCGGCGGTGCCAAAGAGATCGTTGATAACATGGTGTCCGAGGTCGAAAGAGTACTTGGAAAGAAGGTGTGATCATGATATCAGATTCAAAAAAGAGACAAATGAAGAACGCATCAATCATTGGCATAATAATTGGATTCTTCATGTTCATGCTGTTCTATTCGGTGACCGAAAGTCTGGTCTCATTAGCGATCATCCCAGTAGTAGGGATAGTTGGTGCAGCTCAGGCGTATTTGGCACCTGATTATGATCAAAAGGAATAGGTTTAAAGTAGTTTTGAACCGGCGTTTGGTCCGGGAGTGACCGAGTATACTTCGGTGATCCTCATCTTTATCAGGTTCTTCGCTGGGAGTTCCTTTCTCTTGTTGTGCGCTATGTCGACGGCCTTCTCATAATCGGTGCCTGTGTTCTCGATCTTCAGGGAACCTTTGACCTGATATGAAGACGTTCCGTCGGGATTCCATATCACAAAAGACGCCTTCGGATTCTCTTTTATGTTGGCAAGCGTCTTTTTCATGAAATTATCAACTATCCAAACGGTTTCATTGTCAGGTTGAAGGAACAGCATTCCAACAGGAATGACGTTCGGTATGCCTGATTTTGATGCTGTTGCAAACATGAAGAGTTTCATTTTGCCGATCTCCTTGATCATCTCATCATTAAGTTTCACCATTTGTTCACTTCCTATTGGTGCGAATCTGTTTACCCGTATATCAGTTCATCACTCAAGAAGGGGGAATCTTTTGACTATGCTCTGTTTCTTCCACCATTTTCCCAATCCTAGGTAATCGCCCGCACTTGTCATCTGTATGGCCATTAGTGCAAAGATGAAAATCAGATGTTCATCCAATATAGGGTTGTTGGAACCTGGCGTCACCGGAGGGAATAAAGAGATATACATCAGGAAGAACAGGAGTGCTCCTGCGGCCGTGGAGATCTTCATCCCTATACCGAGTATGAGGGTCACACCTATGAGTAGGAATGCGATCATTATCACTACGTCCAGAATGTCGGAATAGCTTGTCAAGAACTGGAAAGTGTCGCTCGCATAGTTGAAGAATCCGTAGGTGGGAGAACCTCCGTCGATCATCCCGGACCCGGCCTTTGTCGCATAACCGAGACCGAACATCTTATCAAAGAAAGCCCAAAGTAACATGAATCCCAACATTATGCGGATGATCGCCAATGGTAATACTACGCCCTGAGATTTTATCGATTCAACGAGCTTCATGAATTAATATTTCTGAGCGGGCTTATAATACATCTGTATGAAATGTTTATATCTGATGTCACAATCTGCACTTACCCAATGGGCAAGTAGATCAGCCCGGTAGATCGCTGCCTTCGCAAGGCAGAAGTCGCGTGTTCGAATCACGCCTTGTCCACTCAAACTTACTGGCTAGAGCCTCGTTTTCACCTTTCGGGTGGTTAGTTGTTTTGTTCTTGTTTTTGAGGCTCCGTTTGTCGTCCTTTGTTTCCCTTCATTGAAAGAGCGGGCATTTTCGCATAGCATGGGGGAGACTAAAGAATATGAAGATCATCGTGGTACGGGATGTGGTTTTCTAAAAGAAGCGTGTTACAGATCTTGCATAAATGTCGTACAATTGCTGCTAGGCAGGGACATTCCTTTGCGCGCATGCGCACGCGCTGACTGGGTCGTATGCTGTAGTCTATGCGTACGGCGGAAAGACTTAATAATGTTGTAACATATCTGTTACAAGCATGAAGAAGAACGATCTGATAATCAATGTCACTACCGAGGATCCCGAAGCGACGGTCCGGGAAATGAACAAGGAAAGAGATCGCATCTATGCAATGAATCTG
>JBAZDV010000238.1:0-2718 GCA_041654195.1 Candidatus Methanomethylophilaceae archaeon
CGTTGCCGGCCCTCCCTCGTCCGGCAAAACATCTGTAATCATAAAAACCATAGCAACAATGGGTCTTCCTGAGGGGAGTGTAGGGGTCGTCAAGTTTGATTCGCTCACCTCCTTTGACAATATCAGGTATGGCGAGAACGGCATTCCTGTTCAGACCGGATTTGCAGGAAAAATATGCCCTGATCATTTCTTTGTAAGCAACATCGAGGATGCAGTCTCATGGGGTAAGAGAAAGGGCTTATCTGTTATGATTACCGAAAGTGCAGGTCTTTGCAACCGCTGTTCGCCTTATATTAACGGCATTCTTTCAGTATGTGTAATTGACAACCTGTCGGGCGTAAACACCCCGCGAAAGATTGGCCCGATGCTCAAATATGCAGATATTGTGGTCGTCACAAAAGGTGATATCGTATCGCAGGCAGAACGTGAGGTGTTTTCGTTTAACATCAAAGAGGTCAATTCAAAGGCAAAAGTTATCTTTATCAACGGAATCACAGGTCAGGGAACATTTCTGCTTGCAAAACATTTTGCAGAGGCTTCAGATATCGAAACACTGAGGGACAGGACTCTGCGGTTTACGATGCCGGCCGCAATCTGCTCTTACTGCACAGGTGAGACCAGAATCGGCGACTTCTACCAGATGGGAATGCTTAAACGAATGGAGTTTGAAGAATGAGTCTTTATGACTTTTATGACGAAGTCGCTGAGACTCCGGTCAGCATTCTTTTAGAGAAATATCCGCTTTCTGCCGACTACCTTGCAAACCACAGGCTTGGCTGTATTGATACTTCAAAAACACTTGCAGAAGCTCTTTTGGATGTCGACCCTGAAATGCTTGAGGAGTTCGGGCTTGACAACGAAAGCGTTGTTCTTCATTTCTGTTCATTTCTGGAGGCATTTAGAAAGGATTCCGATACCCGTCCGGCCGCAATATCATGAATAACCATAATCGGCGGACAGAACAAGTCCGGGAATCCCGAGGATATAGAGCTTACAATAAGACCCGGGGAGATTGTGAGCATTGTCGGCCCGACCGGTTCAGGAAAAAGCAGGCTTTTAGAGGACATCGAGTGCATGGCACAGGCGGATACTCCAACACAGCGCAGGATTTTGATAAACGGCAGTGTGCCTGATGAGGAGAGAAGATTTGAAACGGGTGGAAAACTCGTAGCTCAGCTATCCCAGACAATGAACTTTGTAATGGATTTGACAGTCCGGGAATTTCTGGAGATGCACGCAAAAAGCCGTATGGCATCCGATGTAGAGAGCGTTGTAGAGAAATGCTTCATCTGTGCAAATTCTCTTGCAGGCGAGAAGTTTTCGCCGGATACAAAAGTGACCCAGCTTTCAGGCGGGCAGTCAAGAGCACTTATGATTGCTGATACCGCTCTTATGAGCGCCTCTCCAATAGTTCTTATTGATGAGATTGAAAACGCCGGAATAGACAGAAGGGAGGCTATTAAACTTCTTTCCGGCAACGAAAAAATAATTCTTATGTCAACACATGACCCGCTCCTGGCGCTTTTTGCCGACAAAAGAATTGTGATTAAAAACGGCGGTATAGCAAAAGTCATCACAACAACAGAAGAAGAGAGAAAAAACCTTGTTAAGATTGAAAAAATTGACGGCATCCTCTTGAGCCTTAGGAACTGCTTAAGATGCGGTGATATAATCTCCTGCGAGAATACAGGGGAATTTTTTGGTGAGTAATTCAGGATAAAAATAAAAACTGAGGTTAAAATGAGTAACTGGGAAATTTATGATGCATTAATAGAAGGAATCCCTGATGATGTCCTTGTTGATGATATAGTGATTGGAGCAGAGCTTGCATATGTTCAGATAAAAGGCGGCGCTGGTGTTGCACCTTACAGGGGATACTGGCAGCGTGCACCGCAGTCAAACGAGAACAAAATCGGCAAATCTGTAAAAGAAGTTGCAAAACTGGTGAAATCATGGAACTTTATAGAGGCTGCCGCAGGAAACGCAGCACTTACCGCATGGTACAACCACCCTGAAAATGCCCAAAAAAACGGAGTTGAGATTCCGTCACAGAGGCGTGTTGAGGGAAGGCTCAAAGATCCGTTTATCAATTCGCAGAATGAGGTTCGCGGAAAGAAGGTTTGTGTTGTCGGGCATTTTCCGTTTTTGGAAGGTCTTTTTGAGCCGGTATGTGATTTGAGTATTGTTGAATGGGCTCCCGGTGTCGGAGATTTCCCGTATACTGCATGTGAATATCTCCTGCCTGAATGTGATTATGCATTTCTGACATGTGCAAGTATTAATGACAAGAGTCTTCCAAGGCTCATTGAGCTTTCACAAAATGCAGCAAAAGTGGCAATTGTAGGGCCGGGAACGCCGCTTGCACCGCAGTTTTTTGATTACGGCGTTGACGATCTTTCCGGCTTTGTGGTAACTGATGTTTCTCAGGCTAAAAGAATAGCAGCCGGTGCAGAGTTTCAGAGAATTTATGCGGCAGGAACAAAGGTAAATTTCCTTGCTAACGGTGGGATATTATGATGTGGACAATAAAAAATTCAAAGATGAAGATGTCAGTGATGGTCATTTTTATTGGAATACTGCTCTTTGCAGTATCTCTGGTGGTTCCTTCGTCTGCTGCTACTGTATACATTCTCTCCGATTCGACGCAGGATTTGTATAAAAACGGCATCAGTCATACCGGAACGGATGAGGCTGTGGTAATTATTGAGGATGACTTCA
>JBAZDV010000239.1:0-2715 GCA_041654195.1 Candidatus Methanomethylophilaceae archaeon
GTTTTATTGTCGGCACCGCCTATAAGCGCACCGCCTGCAGCGCCTGCAGCAAAAAGAACACTTGTTTTGAGACGAATGGTCTCAATGTATTCTTCCATAGATACAGTTTTACCGTTCTCATTGTTAATATCCATTTGTTGACCACGAGCAAGATCCCAAACTGCTACAGAAACGACATTCAATACTTTTCTCATCACATCATCTGGCACATCAAGTTCAGATATGATCTCGAATGCTTTTGCAAATAAAGCATCCCCTGCAAGTATAGCAGTTGGCATTCCGTATTTTACATGTGATGTAGTCATTCCGCGACGTTTTTCATCGCCATCCATGAGATCATCATGAACCAATGAGAAATTATGGAGGTATTCAATGGCAACAGCGAGCGGAACGGCTTTATTTCTGTTACCACCGACTGCACCGCACGCGGCAATGACCATGGAGGGTCTCATTCTTTTTCCTCCGGCGTATGGATATTGCCTCGTGGCTTCAATGAGGTTATTTGGTGTTTCGTCTTTGATATGTGATCTTATCGGTGCGTCCAATTCTGTTGACATTTTTTTGAGTGTTACTTTTACATCTGTCATTTTAATCCATCCATCCATTGGCGAGTCTCTCCGATTACAATATAATCTCCGTGTGAAAGTTCTTTGATATTGGTGGAACCAGTTAGCAGCATTGCAGCTTTCAATTCTTCTTTTATCAGCGTAAGTACGTTCTTTACGGCATTTGCAGATTCCATGGCTTCTTTGAGAATCACGTTTGCACCGCCAGCACATACAGCGCCCATTGAGATCGATCTTGCAACATCCAGTCCAGTGTTTATTCCGCCTGATGCGATCATAGGAATTTCCGCGTTAGCGTAGAGAAGAGAAACAGGTGCAGGGATCCCCCAATCAAAATAGGTGTATCCCATTTCAGTCTTAATCTCGTTCTTTGCAGCTTCTGCCCTATACATTTCCACTGCAGAAAAACTTGTACCACCCATTCCAGCGATGTCAATCGCTTTGATACCTGTTCCGCTGAGCCTTTTCGCTGTTCTTCTAGATATGCCTGCACCAGTTTCTTTTACGATGATCGGGTATTCATAGGCCAAGTCTCTAATGGCATCATAACAGCCTTTGGCATTTGTGTCACCTTCTGGTTGAATGACCTCTTGTAAAAAATTTAGGTGGATTGCAATGAAATCTGCGTCAATCAGGTCTTTTGCCTTTCCAACATCTTCGTATGAGAATCTCTTTTTCTTTTTTTGATCTACCAATTGCGGTGCGCCGATATTACCGATGACCAGGGGGATGTCATAATCTTTGATGACAGTATAGCTTTCTCTATCGACTTTTTCAATTGTTGCTCTTTCTGAACCTATTCCCATTCCAATACCGAGTTCGGAACATGCCTCGGCAATATTGGCGTTGATTTTTTTTGCACCTTCAAAACCGCCTGTAATAGCGGTGACGATGAATGGGAAATCAAGTTTTTTTCCGAGCACATACGTACTCGTATCAATATCACAGAGATCGACCTCGGGGAGTGCATCATGTATTAGTTTTACATCATTCCAATAATTGTATCCAGGAGTGATTGCTTGATTTAGGCATATGTCGATATGTTCTGCTTTTCTGTTCTTCATTTGTGTTATTTCAGTCACCCTCTGCTTTGGTACATATTACCTCTTCTCCTTTCAACAGAGAGAAGAGTCTCCCTTCTACTGTTCCGTTCACAAGGATGCAATCTCTACCATTGGAACACATCCTGAGCATTGTTTGCATTTTGGAATAGACGCCACCAGTAACATCTGCCACTGACATTTCTGATTTCACTTTATACATTATGTTCTTATCAACAACTTTGTAGAGTAGTGCTTCAGGGTTATTCTTCGGATCTCTATTGTAAAGACCGTCAATGTCTGAAACAAAGATGGCCCTTTTTGGTTTGAATATCTTTGCCAGAAGTTCCATTATTTGATCCCCGGAGCATATTGCGAATCCTAATTTTTTGTCAAGAACGACATCACCGAACATTACGGGCATTATACCTTTGTCAACGAATCCTCTTAGAATATCCTCATTATCGATTATCAATTTTCTGTCGTTCATTATAAAACATGAACCTGTGGGAATTGAAATGGCAGGAATGCCTGCGGCAATGAGTTCTTTAACGACCATGCTATTAAGCTCTCTGACATCGAAACACACCTGCGCCAGTGCAGGTATCTGAGAATCATCACGAAATCCGTCATTAAGATGGTTTTCTTTTGCTAGTATATGACCGAATGAGCCGGCACCGTGAACGATGATAACATCTTCGCCAGACTCTTTAATCTCGTGACAGAGTTTGGCTACACGCTCTTTATTGAATGTTCGATACTGGGATTTGTTAGTGATTACACTTCCGCCCAGTTTAATCAGTATCATTGATGATTGATTAATCTGGTTTATTATAAACTATCGTGCGATTATGCATGATATCTGAAAAGAATCACCGAATCTCAAAGAGTGTAGACACGGCACCTACATTTACAAGATAGAAAAGAGAAGTGGTTGACAGCGTTTATGTGTTCCCGTATACTTGCGTAATACAGTACAGACACAGACGCAGGCGGACTTTACTGCCGGGTTCGAAGTGGGACCGGGTGTTTCCCCGCCGCTATGGCCGTCATACCAATACTGGCGATATCTAGGAAGTATATAAAATTTAGTGAGTGACTGATTACCT
>JBAZDV010000240.1:0-2696 GCA_041654195.1 Candidatus Methanomethylophilaceae archaeon
TGGCACTCGGCATAGCCGCGATCATATACAGACTGTATAAGAGGTGAATTATGAATCAAAAAGGTAAAAACAAAACCAAACCCCGGTATGGAAAACTCCACATCACACACCAGAACAACAAACTGATCCTGCGTGACATGCGCAGGATCTACACCGCATCGACACCAAACCAACTCACAGCATACCTCAAGGAAAAAGGACTGATTTAAAATGGGATTTATTGACAACGTCAAACGCAACCTCCTGCCTACCGCAGAAGAAAAAGCAGAACGCCGCAGAAAAGAAATGCAGGCAATTGAAAAGGAAACCGAACGACTCAGAGAGATCAACACCACAAAAACTCAACAGGTCGAAGCCTTGGAGGCGCGGAAACGTCAGCAGGACCTCACAAGAGAACTCAAAGAACGTGAACGTAAATCATCCAGATATTACGAACCAAAACAAAAACTCAAAGCCAGTGTCATAAATGTAGCAAAAAACGCCTCATCCTCATCAAACCTTAAACTGAACACAGACGTATCCAACCCTCCTGCAGCATCCAGAACCTACACAAAAACCAGATCAACAAAACCAAAAACGGGAAAATCCCGTAAGACATCAAAGAAATCACCCCAGCCTCAGACATCTCCATTTTCACAATGGGGAGATATCGGATTCAACTCTGATGTATATACCGGCAGCTCAGGCAAAAAGAAAAGTGAAAAGCCAAAAGAGTTCAAACTCTTTTAACACCCAAATCCTTTTTTATTGCTCATAATACTTCTTTTGCGTATCGGGGTTCGCCAGGTCAGTCAGGATCTTCGTCTCAAGGATCTTCAGTTTCTTATCCAGGATCAATCTGCACTGACAACAGTATTTTGCCCCTGCAGGGTTCAGCGTATGGCAGATCGGGCACTGAATAACCAAAGGCGATGGTTCGGGAAGCTTTTCCGGGATCTCGACACCAGACCGCTTCGCCAGTATTGCCCGAACACGCTGCTTCGATGTATGCACATAGCGGGAACTGGTATGTGATCGGGTTGCCCATCCATAACGCAAATTCAGATCAGCCGTCGTCATATCCTGGGCCATATCCGTTGCTGAGGCATGCCGGTGAGCATGCGGGTTCACAAGCTTCTCAGCTGACACGCCTGACCGCTCACCCAGGCGCTTAAAGAGCGTCTGGATACTTTTATCCCGTAACGGTCGATAGATATTCCCATATTTATGATGTGTGACCCAGAGAGGAGCTGCCGGATCATTTTTCAGAGGATGGACATTAAGCCAGATCTGCAGCTCAGGCAGGCCCTCAAAAATATCAACAACCCGCTTCCCGGTCTTCCCGGAAACGTAAAGATATCCTCCATTCTGTTCTATTCTAACATCTCCTATCCGCAGGTTGCAGAGCTCGCCCAGGCGAATACCTGCAGAACAAGTTATCGCCACAATTGCCCGATCTCGTTCATTCGTGCAGGATTCCATCAGTTTTATCACATCTTCCCGCGTGCAAAGCATATCCTCTCTAATGTCGGATTCAGGCAGCTTCACTTTGATATTTACCAGGGAGTTTCCCTCTTCATCTCCCCGTAAAAATTTAAAGAATGCTCGCAGTGAGATGATATATCCGTGCATGGTATAAGGTGACGGAGGTTTCCCGGATCTTGTATTGGTCTGGCGTTTTTCCAGATACCATTCTTCGATATCATCTTTGGATATGGTTTTTGCATCCGGAAAACCAAGATCACGCAAAAACAGATAGATATGTCCAACATGCGCGGCGACGGTCTTTTCTTTATCGTCTCTCATTTTCATTGCCCGGATCCATGCCTGAAGATATAATTTATTCACAGGATCAACAGCTATCAGATATTTTTTAAGTTCGTCCGCACGTACCATAATATGTAATTGGAGGTATGAGTATATGGTGTTCACTTTGGATATGTATCTTAAGATACCATAGTCACAATGATTACCAGACCTACACGAAAAACACACCTGCGAGGATAGCCAAGCCAGGCCAACGGCGCTAGACTTAAGATCTAGTCTTCAGTAGTTCATGGGTTCGAATCCCTTTCCTCGCATATCTTTTCTTTTCTGGAAAAAGGATTAAGTATGAATAGCCTCTATGTTCAGGCATGGCATTAATGGAATTTATTCTATCCAATCTGCTTGGAATACTCACATCATTTGAATATCATCTAACATTGGGATATGTGCAGCTCGCTCTCGTGATCTTCATAATTATATCAGCTATAGGTTTCCTGGTTCTCTCAGTGATAAAAAAAGATGAATATGAAGCAGTCAATTGGGAAGAAAACACGAGTTATGTATCCGCTCTCTTTTATTATCCGGTATTTATGGTAAAATCATGGCAGCTGGAAAAAACCAAGAGTATCACTGCCTGGTGTCTTGTATTGTCGATATTATTCTCATGGTTTATTGAAGGCGGAGGATTCGCATCTTTTCTGATCTACTTCCCTATCTTCGGCATGATCTACACTCTTTGGAGCGCACGAAAAAACAAAAAAGAATCATATTTGGATTAAATATTATCTGAATATCCCCTTGGAGGCATTATCGGACCGCGGTTAGATCTTTATATATTCTTACGTCCTATGAATTGTTTCGAGGTATTTGTGTGTGACCTCAGCGAAAACAAATAGTAAACACGCGTATGGGAATGAGAATGAGTGCAACATACAACACACACCCGCAGT
>JBAZDV010000241.1:0-2687 GCA_041654195.1 Candidatus Methanomethylophilaceae archaeon
ACTTTTAGCTTTATCTTGAGTATTCCGGTCAATCAAGACAGGGTATCCGGAGCAAATAAGACACCCCAATCCGGAGTTATCAAGACAGGCCGGTCCGATTGAATTAGGACAGCCTAAAACGACAAGAAAAAAATAGCACAAATTAGGACAAAGTAACACCCCCCATCTCCGGTTTGACAGCTCGGCGCGAAGCGCCGGATAATTCGATGCGATATGCGGAATGGACGAGCCTGTCCAGGATCGCGTCGGCAATGGTGGAGTCCTGGAAGGTTTCATACCAAGATGAGACCGGAAGTTGACTTGCGATCAATGTGGATTTTTCCTCATATCGGTCTTCCACGACCTCCAACAAGTCCCGGCAGGCCAGAGGATCGAGTGTGTTCAATCCCCAATCATCGAGAATGAGCAGTTCTGTACCTTTGAGCTCTTTCATCAGTTTATTGTAACTTCCATCTCCACGGGCAATCGCCAAATCCGTCAGCAATCGCGGAACGCGAAAATAGCGCGTCTTAGTGCCTTGGCGGCACGCCATGTTTCCGAAAGCACAGGCAAAGTAGCTTTTTCCGGTGCCGGTTGCGCCGGTTAGAATCAGGTTGTGTTTCTCTTTAATCCACAGCCCTGTTGAGAGTTGGCGAATCTGATCCCGATTAATCAGGCGGTCCGGGGTGTAGGAAATGTCTTCCAGGCAGGCGCTTTGACGAAGTTTTGCCTTCTTCAGAAGATTTTGAACCGACTTATTTTGTCGGGAAGTGTACTCGGCATCGACAAGCATACCAAACCGCTCGTCGAAGGTAAGGGGCGCACAAGACGGATCTTCCATCTGTCGTTTGTATTCGCGGGCAAAGGTAGCCATGTGCATCCAGGACAGTTTCTCAATCGTTTGTTGATTCAACATCTGTTCTTCCTCCATTATTTGTAGTATTCAGATCCTCGGATATTTCTGTGTTGCGGCAAGGCAAGATTGTCCGTTCCGGTTTGAATCGGCCGCTGATCCTGATCGTTTTTCAAAATGTTCTTAACGGTTGTGTACCGAAATCCACCCAGCTCGACCGCACGGGTACAGGCCGATTCCAGACGTTCACTGCCATACTTTTTACTTAACTGCAAAAGCCCCATACAGGATTTGTAGGCTTGTTCTTCGATTTCATGAGCGGTCAACATCGCATCGACAACAGCATGCGTTTGAGGGCCGATTTTCTTCGCCCAGTTCCGATATCGATTCCCGTCCCAATCGATTTGCTCCACATATCCGCGGTGCTTCTCCGGCATGTGATTTTTGTCCGTTATGTACCTTTTGTGCGGATCGTAATTGCGCGGGTGTGAGCAGATCCTCTGGTTGTCGTATAATATCTCTACGGTCGTATTCGTAGCGCGGACAGTCACTTTCTTGTGGATGTACTTGTAGGGGACGCTATAGTTGCATTTTTCAAATTCAATATGGTAGTTGAGCCCTACGGTACAGTTTTTGTATTCCGGTCTTTCAAAACGAGCGGTCGGCAGCGGTCGCATCGCGGGCCGATCGATCTTCCGGTACACACTTTGGCGGGTGCCTTCGCGCTTCTGGTACGGCTTGTCATTGAGTTCTTGCAGGATCCTTCTGATTTCCTGATTGAGTTCCGTCATGCTGAAAAAATACCGATGTCGAAGTCTTCCCAGAACCCAGGTTTCCAGATACCCGACGCCGTTTTCTACCATGTTTTTATCTCTGGGCTTTTTGGGTCTTGCGGGGATGACCGCTACACAGTAGAATTCCGCCCACTCGCGATATGCGACATTGAGGATCGGATCGTATCGCTCATGGCTGTAGACAGCCGTTTTGGTGTTGTCCGGTGTTACGATACGAGGTAGCGCGCCGAAGAATTCAAGTGCATCTGTATTTGCCTGAATCCAGTTGTCCAGCCTCGTGTTCGTAAAGGCTTCCGCGAAAAACAAATCGGAATTTCCAATCGTGGCAACGAAAAGATAAACCTTGTTCAGTTCCCCTGTTGCCCGATCACAAAGCAAATTCATCGTGTCCCCGGCCCAGTCGACTTCCATGACTTCTCCGGGCTTTCTTTCCAGACTCAACGTGACTTCTTTGCTATTTTCCTTCCGCCACGTACGGAAACGCTCGCAAAACTGAGAATACTGTAAAGGATTCGGTGTCCTCCTGGCATACTCATCCCACAGAAATTTCCGGTTCAAATTCGGAAATTCTTCCAATTGTTGCTGAATATACGCAAAATCCGGATCGGATGGTTTTGCTTCTTTGATCTGCTCGGGAGGATCGATTAATTGTTCAAGATCCGAATTACTCATCCGGCTGGCTTGCGCGTAGTCCAGTCCCAGTTCGCTGCATCTCCGGAATACTTCGATCAGGGTTGAGCGTCCGCACTTGATACTTCGGCTGATTTGGACATTGCTTATGTTGAGCTCACGCAGTCGAAGCGCTTCTCTGATTTTCACTGTAGTAAACCTCCTCATTTTCGGTTCACCTCCTGCAATTGATACCTCAATTGTAGAAGATGTCGTCGAGAGAGGTGTCCTGATTCAAACGGAACAGGGTGTCTTGATGAAATCGGATTGCCCTGTCTTGCTTTTTCCGGATTGGGGTGTCCTGATTCAATCGGAATGGGGTGTCTTGGAAAAATCGGATTCCCCTGTCTTGATCACTCCGGAATACTCAGATAAGACATATCTGCCATCTA
>JBAZDV010000242.1:0-2686 GCA_041654195.1 Candidatus Methanomethylophilaceae archaeon
AATTCTGTTATCCTGTTCACTCCGATATATACATCAAATTACTGCGAGAATAAATGCGTTTACTGCGGATTTAACCGAGATAACCAAATTCATAGGGCCAGGTTATCCCTTGAGGATGTGGATAAGGAGATGAGGTTCATAGCAAAAAGTGGTCTTACGGAGATCTTGATCCTTACCGGTGAATCTAAGAACATGTCCAATATAGAATACATCGGAGAATGCGTGAAGATCGCCACCAAACACTTTTCTAGCATAGGTCTCGAAGTGTATCCAACCAACAGCCAAGAGTATCGTTATCTTCACGATTGCGGTGCAGACTATGTTACAGTATTCCAGGAGACCTATGATCCCACCAGGTATGCAGAACTTCATCTGGCAGGTCCAAAGCGTATATTCTCGTATAGGTTCAATGCGCAGGAACGCGCACTGATCGGTGGTATGCGTGGAGTTGCATTCGGTGCTCTCCTTGGATTGAGTGATTTTAGAAAAGATGCATTTGCCTGCGGAATACACGGCTATCTCATACAGAGAAAATATCCACATGCAGAATTGTCCTTCTCGCTGCCAAGATTAAGACCCTTCATCCATAATGAAGAAGATAATAATCCGGTCGGTGAAAAGGAATTGCTCCAAGTCGCTTTGGCATACAGATTGTTCATGCCTTTTGCAGGAGAGACCATCTCCACCAGAGAACGTCCTGAATTCAGAGACAACATAACAAGCATATGTGCTACCAAAATGTCTGCCGGAGTCTGTGTCGGTATAGGAGGACGGGCCGACAAGGAAAAAGGAGATGAACAGTTCAATATCTCTGATCCTAGAAACGTTATAGAGATTCGAAAAGCACTTGTTGACCGCGGACTTCAACCGGTGTTCAATGATTATGTGAGAATATGATAATTGCCGTCACGGACAGAAAGAATTGCAAATATCCGTTTCTTGATCAGATCGAAAAGATCGCCAAAACTCACCCTCACATGCTTATTCTGAGGGAAAAAGACCTTTCTGAATATGAATATTCGATCCTTGCAGAAAAATGCATGGGAATATGTTCCAAATACAATGTTCCTCTTTGTATCAATTCCTTTATCAACGTGGCATCGAAACTTGAAATAAAGAATATACAAATGCCCATGCCCCTGCTAAGACTATATTCCTCCGAGTTCACATCATTCAACAGTGTGGGTGCCTCTGTTCACAGTCTGGAAGAAGCTACAGAAGCGGCAGAATTAGGTGCAGATCATTTGATATTCGGGCATATCTTCAAAACCGAATGCAAACCTGGAATAGAACCACGAGGATTGAAGATCCTGACTGAGATCTGCGAAAATATCGATCTACCCGTTTTCGCAATTGGAGGCATTACTGCCGATAATGCTCCGCTTGTCATAAAACAAGGGGCTGCAGGTATATGTCTGATGTCCTCACTTATGATCTTCGAAGATCCCGCATCTGTCATCAATTCAATCCATCTGTGACATAGAAAGAAAAATTACCTAGCAAACACATCCTTGTTGCATGGACTTCATCAATATAGCCGAGACCAGACAAAGCTGTCGTTCTTTTGATCATATGAGACCTGTCGAAAGTGATAAACTGAACAGATGCCTACACGCCGCAAGGTTGGCTCCTTCGGCTTGCAACGCCCAACCTTATATCATGTGGGTCGCCACGGGAGAGAAGGGAAAAAGGATCTCTCAGGCCAGAAGTATGTCGATGAACAAATTCATCGAAGACTGCAGTACCTTTGTGATATTCTCGGAAGACAGATACAATATCTCTGCCAAGGCAGGTTCTGCCATGAAGGACCAGGACTTCCGTTCTATCGATATCGGCATAGCGTGCGCTTATCTTACTGCTGAAGCTACAGAATGCAAGCTTGAAACCTGCATCTTGGGCATGTTCGATGAAGAGAAGATCAAAGAGGTCCTCGGTACAAAAGAAAGGATCCGCCTTGTCGTTGCCATAGGATATGCTACAGAAGGATATCCGATTCGAGAAAAGAAAAGAAAGGATGAAGATAGGATCATCAGAAAATAAAATTGTACAAAAAGGTATTCTACCGAATCAACGATCTCCAGACAACTCATTTATATCCTGTACCCAGACAACGGTATATGCCAATACCTTACCGCAAATACACTTTACGGATCGTAAGAATAAAGATCATCTCATAAGAGCATTCATGAGGTCCTGCGGAGTTTTAGACGTTATCAACGTATCTTTCTTACCTGCAATATGGATCATCACTCCACCGTTATTACCTGGACAGATATAGCCCTGCTTTTTGAGGCAATGACGTACGCCCCACCCACCGTACTGAGAGATGGGCTTAACCTTTTCACTGATCTCACAACGCAGTATGTCTTTTCTTTTTATTATACGGGTGCCCAATGTTCTGATCCTTAGTTCATCGACCGTCACTGTAACGTTCAATTTCAAAAACAGAGCGAGATATACCATTAATACCAGTAGTATCGTAATTACAACTAGTACGGCCAGTGGCATCTGTGTTCCTAATATGATCCCAACGTAATTGCATATCAACACAATTTCTGCAAAGACAAATATCACAAGCAGAACAACACCGAACCACCCCGGCATCATCTTCTGCGTCTCAGAATAAATTTTATTTTCCATGTTTTCAGAATTACAGACCACATATTATATTTTTCAAAAAAATTCC
>JBAZDV010000243.1:0-2684 GCA_041654195.1 Candidatus Methanomethylophilaceae archaeon
CAGCACTGCCGCCGCCTTTGTCGCGGCAGGCGCAGGGGCAGCAGTTGTCAAACATGGCAACAGGAGCATTTCAAGCAGATGCGGCTCTGCCGATGTCTTAGAAACCCTCGGCGTGAACATAAATCTTGCACCTGAAAAGGTATGCAGTATAATTGAGAGGAACAGAATAGGATTTTTGTTTGCGCAGGCTCACCATCCGGCTGTTAATTATGCAGGCCGTGCCAGAAAAGAGATTGGCATTAGGAGTTTTTTTAATATCACAGGCCCTCTTTCAAATCCGGCAGGCGCAAAGGCCCAGCTTTTGGGAGTCTATGACGAGGCTCTGACAGAAAAAATCGCAGATGTCTTAAGAATTCTCGGGACTGAAAGGGCGATGGTTGTTCATGGCGACGGCTACGATGAGATTGCAACAACAGGTGAAACAAAAGTATCAGAGCTTAAGTTTGGAGATATTTTTACATACACTCTTGATGCGGCGGACTTTGGATTTGGCAGAGCAGATGAAAAGATGCTTCTTGGCGGCGACGCTTCTAAAAACGCAGAGATAATAAAAGAAGTGCTCATGGGAGAAGAAGGCCCCAAAAGAGATATTGTTGTCCTAAACGCAGGTGCTGCAGTCTATTTGTCTGGTTCGGCAGACAGCATAAAGGCAGGAATTAAATGTGCAGAAAAGTCCATTGATTCCGGAAAAGCTCTCTTAAAGCTTGAGAATTTAATAGCGCTGAGCGGAGGCAGAAATGATCCTTGACGATATTGTTGCAGCCTCACAAAAAAGGGCTTGTCTTATTGATGCGTCAGTTAAAAAAGAGGCTGAGCTTACAGATCACAGGCCAAAAAGTCTGCTAAGGGCTGTTTTAGGCTGCAAAGGAGATAAGAATGCGGTTATTGCCGAGATAAAATACAAAACACCGTCTGATTCAACAATCAATTCATCAAGAACACCAGGGGAGCTTTCAGGAATTTATGAAAGAGCCGGTGCATGTGCAGTGTCGGTCTTAACAGAGCCTTATTATTTTGCAGGAAGCCTTGAGAATATCAAAGAGGCAAAAAAAGCAGGCAGCCTTCCTGTATTAAGAAAGGATTTCATCGTATCAGAGATGCAGATTTACGAGACTTATGCCGCCGGTGCTGACAGTGCTCTTTTAATCTCAGGAGTTTTGGATAAGAAACTCTTTGGATTCATATCCCTTTGCCGCTCGTTTCAGATAGAGCCGCTAGTCGAGGTCAGAACAAAAGAGGATGCGGAAAACGCGATTAAATCCGGTGCCAGGCTTGCAGGAATTAACAACAGAAACCTAAGCGACATGAGTGTTGACATCTCAAAGACAAAGGAGATTTCAAAGATGCTTTTGGACTGCGGCATTACTGTAATCTCTGAGAGCGGAATAAAAACGCCCTCTGACATCCGCTCACTTAAAAATTACTGCGACGGATTTTTAATCGGAACGTCACTTATGAAGGCACAAAACCCAAAAGAAATGCTGGAGGGATTTGTATTCGCGTAAAAATCTGCGGCATTACAACTGTTCGTGATGCACTGATTGCAGAAGAGGAGGGAGCAGATGCAATTGGAGTTATCGTCTGCTCTGATTCAAAAAGAAGCATTCCAATCAGACGTGCAAGAGAGATTTTTGAGGCACTATCGCCTGCAACCGAAAAAATCTGTGTTACAAATACAAAAAACCAGGGCGATTTGGCGGTTATAATGTCTCTAAAGCCTGACGCGATACAGTTATCAGAAGAGATTGAAGTATCAGAGGATATCAGGACAAAAATTTACAGGTCGGTCTCTTATGAGAACCAGATTCCAAAAGACTGCGACTGTATCGTAATCGATCAGAGCAGGGGGATGGGAATATCCTATGATAAGGATTTCGCAATTAAAGTTGCGGACAGATCTGGTGTTCCGGTGATTCTTGCCGGAGGGCTTACGCCTGACAATGTCGGTGATGCGATAAAAGAGATCTCACCCTACGCCGTCGATGTCTCATCAGGCGTTGAGAAGTCAAAGGGGATTAAGGACAGGCAGAAATTACGAAAATTTATAGCGATTTGCAGGGAGGCATGAAATGAGTGCAAAAACAGGATACTACGGAAGTTATGGCGGGCGGTTTGTCCCGGAGACTTTAATGGAGGCTTTGTATGAGCTTGAGAGTGAATACAATAGACTTAAAGACGACGCTGAATTTCAAAAAGAGCTTGATAATTATCTATGTGAGTATGCAGGGCGAAAGACGCCGCTTACATTTTGCAAAAACATGTCAGAGGACTGCGGCTGCAGGGTGTATCTTAAAAGAGAGGATCTCCTCCACGGCGGAGCTCACAAGTTAAACAATACCTTAGGCCAGGCAATCCTTGCAAAAAGAATGGGAAAAACGCGGCTGATTGCAGAGACCGGTGCAGGCCAGCACGGTGTTGCGACAGCGATTGCAGGAGCGGTTCTTGGACTTGCAGTTGAAGTGTTCATGGGCGAGGAGGACTGTGAGAGGCAAAAGCTCAATGTTTTTAGAATGGAGCTTATGGGCGCTAAGGTTCACCCGGTAAAATCGGGGACGAGGACGCTTAAGGATGCAACAAACGAGGCCCTTCGTGAGTGGTCGGCAAGTGTTGACTACACACATTATCTTATCGGATCAGTTGTAGGACCGCATCCGTTTCCAAAAATTGTAAGGGACTTTCAGTCA
>JBAZDV010000244.1:0-2681 GCA_041654195.1 Candidatus Methanomethylophilaceae archaeon
ACTATTTCCAAAAGACACGGATGGCCCCACAAGGCCTGAAGATGAACATATACCCGTTATCCCATTGATCTTTGGTATTTTAAATGCCAAATCTTCAAATTTGGGGTCATTTGCAAATAGTCCTACAGTAACTTCCCTGTCGATGGACAACGCAATATCTCCTCCATTCTCGACTATCGCATACTTAGATCCTGCAATACACATCTTTTCCACAGCATAAACCGCAATTGCACCGGCAACACCTGCCATCGGACCAACATTCGCCAGAATTGATGCATTACACATTCTCTTAATCAGATCGTCGTCACTGTCATCTATGGCGATAGGTTCGAAAGATACCTTAAAGTATGGATCTTCCTGGATCTTTGCCAGTATTATTTCCCTAGCATCGAAAATAGCATCTTTTGCCACCTGAAGAAATTCCTCATCAGAAATGACCGTTACGGCAGTCTCACCAACCTCAAAATGAATTCTTTTCATAGTGTCAGGGTGACCGCATGGGTCGGACACGATGAAAGACAGGAACCACAGGCTATGCAAGACTCATAGTTCAGATGCACTTCCCATGTCTTAGGGTCAAATGTAAAAGACTTTGTTGGACATATGGAGACACACGATCCACAATCAATGCACTTTTCAGGATTACGAGTTATGTGTTTGTCAAGAGCACTAACTCCTATCCCCGAATCTGCCAGATACTTGATGCCTGCCTTGATCTTATTCTCATCACCCTTAAGCTTAAGGATCAACATCCCCCCATCGTCCTCGATCTCTGCCTTCAGAATACTGGGCTCAATATTGAACTTGGACACCAGAACATATGCAACCGAGTCTTGGATGTTATTCTCTGTGAATGTAAGTTTGTACTTCTGCTCCATATGATCACTCCCTTATCTCCAAAGATTTTACAACTCCCTTATCAGGCAGTTTCAATACAGACTGTGTAAGTTGGAATTCTCCTTTTTCGATCCAATCTTTCAAATTGTTAGCAACCGCTCTTGCCCCCCTGTATGATGATAAGGAGGACGTCCTTATTTTGTGACCCTCATACTCGATGAGTCCACTCTTCAATTCAGCATAGCTGTATTGTTTGAGCTGAGGCCTCTTACTGCTTGTCACACTGTAATCAACCATATTGGCAAATATCTCTTCATCGGATATCGCCGTACGCTTGATTATATCTGCATTCAGTATCGGTATCGGGATTCCTACACCGATAGCCAATGATATTCCGTATCCGTGTATATCCAGACCCCTGACGAAATCATGGGTCATTTTCTTCATATCGCCAATGACGGCAAGAGTTCTTGATCCTGCTATCGGAACACCGTTCTTTTCCGGAGGTATAGTATTGAACTGCGTACCCTGCCATGCAACATATCCGTCCCCGCCTCCAAGGAAAATGTGCGTACCTACACCGATAGTTTCAAGATGCGGATCATTCAGCAAAGGAGACAACTGTCCTGCAGAACTATATGTAGCATTCCTCATCCGAGGAAGAAGTTTTCCCATATACGTATGAAGCGTTCTTTCAGATGTGTTGGTGGCTATCGAATAATTCTGATAAGCATTACGCGGATTGAACAAATACGCTTCGTTAATGGTGTCCAACGATATGTGTGTATCAATATCCTTCCTGACATAACAGTCAGTACCTGGTCCCCACGCTTTCAGATGGATTTTCTTTCCTGCAACCAGATCTTCTATGACATGTGCACCGCCGTATCCTTTCTCTGGATTCTCGGTCATCTGTGTTGCACCGATATATGTGTCCACAGCAGCTAATCCTCCATATGCTTGCACATCGTTCAGAAGAATATTTGTCATCCTCACTGGGGGGTCAGAATGACCAAAATTGAGGAATGCACCCGAGGAGCACATAGCGCCGAAAGTTCCTGTAGTAACCACATCGACCTCTTCGGCTGCTTTTTCTGCACCTTTCTTTCTGACAAGATCTATGACCTCTTCAGCAGTATACACTACTGCCTTATTGTGACGGATCTTATCGTTTATCTCCTCGTACGTCTTTGCCAATTTATCACCCTTAAATGAGTTTCTTCGCTTTGGCAAGCTCTGCATTCAGTACGGAACCGCCTGCGCCACCTCTTATGGTATTGTGTGAAAGTGCAAACATCTTGTAATATTCGTCCTTTTGTCTGATCCTTCCGACAGTAATGGCCATTCCCTTGGATCTTCCAACCCCACCCGCAAACACATCAAACGCGGGTTGTGGCCTGTTCTGCTCTTTTTTTACGATGATCGGAAATTCAGGTGCTGACGGAAGTTTAAGCTTCTGAGGTTCGCCCCTGAAACTTTCCAGTACTTTGATGATATCCTCGACATCAGGCTTACTACCCATCTTGATGACCAATGCTTCTAAATGTCCGTCCACTACTGGAACTCTAGCACAGTTGGCATATACATTGAACTTCGCAAATTTGAACTCCTTGTCCTCATATTTTCCGAGCATCTTTGCGAGTTCAGTCTCCATCTTCTCTTCCTCGCCACCAATATATGGAATGACGTTCCCAACAGCATCAAGAGACGGAACCCCAGGATATCCTGCACCAGAAAGTGCTTGATATGTGGAGATGAAGACGTCCTTCAAACCATATGCATCATTCAGTGCTGCCAAAGGCGCAGCTATACCGGTGGAGGAACAGTTTGCGTTTGTTATTATG
>JBAZDV010000245.1:0-2679 GCA_041654195.1 Candidatus Methanomethylophilaceae archaeon
AAAAAAGACAATTTAGAATAAGGAGCCTATACAAAAACCAAAAAAACAAATATACTCTTTTTATCAAACGGATAACCATTTTTCAACTTGTTTTTTGACGTCCTCCATCAACCAAACCGGAGTAGAAGTCGCACCGCAAATACCTATCCTGTCACTCTCGGAAAACATGGAAGGGAGCACATCATCCGGACCTGTGATAAAAAATGTCCTGGCATTTTCACTATGACAGGCGTCATAAAGTGCCTTTCCGTTTGAGCTCTTGGCTCCGCTTACAAACAAAATACAGTCATGTCGTTTGGCAAAATCCCGGATGAGCGGCATCCGATTGGCAACCTGACGACATATCGTATCATGATACTCAAAAGGAACGCCCGGATTCATGGATGTCCTAAGCAAAGAAACCAAAGCCTGAAATTCTTCGAGCGACTTGGTGGTCTGCGAAAAAAGAACAATGGGCTTTGAGAAATCCAAAAGACTGGCATCAGACAATTTTTCCAGAACAATGGCTGTATTTTCCGTTTGTCCCAACAACCCAATCACCTCTGCATGACCTTTCTTACCAAAAAGGACCAACTGTGTATCCGTATCTTTTAACTCTTTATATTTTATCCGGACTTTAGCCTGCAAACTCAGCACCACCGGGCAAGTGGCATCAATCAGCCTCAGTCCAAGCTCTTTTGCTTTCTCGTAAGTTACAGGCGGCTCCCCATGCGCCCTGAAAAGGATGTCCGTATGATGCATTTCAAGCATCTGCTCACGTGTGATGGTCTTCATCCCTTTTGACTCAAGCCTTTCCACTTCTTTGTTGTTGTGGACGATATCGCCCAAACTATATAAAGTGTCATGACCTTCCAAAAAATCTTCCGCTTTTTTGATGGCATTCACCACACCCAGACAAAAGCCGGAATGGGTATCAATTTCAATGATTGCCATAAATTTTCCTGTTTACTTGGTCCAGAAGCCAAGCATCCTGTTCTTCTATCGTCATATTCCCATTATCTAATACGACTGCATCATCAGCCTTTTTCAAAGGGCTCACAGCACGGGTCTGATCCAACTTATCACGCCATTCAATATTGGCAAGAATGGCTTCAAAGTCTTCCGGCTGCCCTTTTTCCACCAATTCATCATAACGCCTTTTTGCACGAACTTTAGCATCGGCAGTCACAAACAGTTTCAAGTCTGCATTCGGAAAAACCACTGTTCCGATATCCCTGCCATCCATGACAACACCTCCTCCTACACTCAATTTGCGTTGTAGAGCTACCAAAGCCTTGCGGACAAAACCAACAGCACTGACTATGCTGACAGCATTTGAAACTTCCAGATTTCGGATTTCATTTTCCACATTTTCTCCGTTCAGATAGGTCTGAGAAACACCTTCCGTATTTTTTTCAAAGGTGATCTCGATACCATCAAGAGCCGCCATCAAAGCAGGCTCATCTATTGAACCATCCTTCATCAGGCCGTTCCGGAGACAATAAAGACTAAGTGCCCGATACATCGCCCCACTGTCAATATACGTATAGCCCAACGTCTTTGCCAAGGCTTTTGCCATGGTACTCTTGCCACAAGATGAAAAG
This sequence comes from Candidatus Methanomethylophilaceae archaeon, assembly GCA_041654195.1. Classification (GTDB taxonomy): domain Archaea; phylum Thermoplasmatota; class Thermoplasmata; order Methanomassiliicoccales; family Methanomethylophilaceae; genus JBAZDV01. The sequence continues at coordinate 1,584 of JBAZDV010000245.1, forward strand.
CCATCCACCGCTATAATCAGTTTTCTCATAATCCGAATCTATGCATATTCATACCCAACGTCATTTGTAAAGAGCCTCCTGCAATATGATACTTTGCATAAGAAGCTCCTATGCGCAAATTTTTGACACGAGTGGAAAAACCTACCGTAAACCCACCGAAAGAAGTACGCTGATTGATGCTCAATTCTGATATCCTGCGATAATTATAGCCAAGACTCAACAGAAATTGATCAGATGGGACGAATTCAACTCCAAGTAAAAGATGCCTGAAAAGTGTGGTTGCAAAGCTTTTGGAAACCGGACTTGCAAGTTCTGTCGCCTCATCTTCCTCATAGGGGAGTTTCAGGTTATTCAGATTTTGCACCGTCATTGTAAACCGAAAAGGTGCATGCGCCAGTTTCTTGGACACTCCAAATTGTACATCCCAGGGCATCTTTTCATAATTTCCATCATAAGATACAATCTGCGATCCGAGATTCTTAAGGACAAAACCTGCTGAAAGAAAATGTTCGGGATCATTGTAATAAAGGCCAAGGTCAACCGCAATAGCAAAAGATGTATATTCATCCAAAACAGAGTAGATTAAACTCACCCCGCCACCAGCCCTCCAGTACTCTGACAACATCCAGGAATAAGCACCTGTCAAAGCCAGATCCTGAGCATAAGTATCGCCCAAAATCTCATTTTCTGCAGTAGTCCACAACATGGAACCATAATCCACGTAACGCACACCCGCCATCCACGTCCTTTTGTCATCAATTTTCCGGGAATATGCAACAGAACCTGCATTGATATCAGAGATATAATGCATATACCCCACCGAAAAATCATTGTTCATTTCAGCAGATAAAATAGCAGGATTATGAAAGGTCAAATTCAAATCCTTTTCCACAGAAGAGACCGAATTGCCGCCAACTCCGGAAGCAGAAACAGAAGTGGGAAGATTCAGAAACTGATACAGGTCCTCACCGCTTTGAGCATATAGCGACCAAGACAAAAAAGTCAGAAGGATACACATCCACGATTTACGAAGCATCTTCTCTGTTTTTTCTAAAAGCCCTCAAAGATACAGATTTTTTCTACTCCAAAAGTGATG
>JBAZDV010000246.1:0-2673 GCA_041654195.1 Candidatus Methanomethylophilaceae archaeon
TGTGCCGGATACGACGCCATTGATGTATGCGCCCAGCATAACTGAAATTGTTTCAGTCTCATCTTTGTATACATAAGTTAGTTTATATTCACCATATTCAGATATGATGCTATTCAGATCATCCATAGATGATACTTCATTACCATCAATATTGGTGATTATCGCAGTAGCTGGTATATCTGATAGGTCACCCGGTGAATCTGCGACGATTGTCGAGATCGCAGGGTTATCTCCATATTCTGTAGTAAGACCACCGGAAAGGCAGGCAAACATGACTATGAAAAGTACGATCGAAGCGGTGAAGTTCGTGGCAATACCTGCAGAATAGAGGTCCATTCTGGCTTTTCTGCTACACTTCTGGACCTGTTCATCGTTAGGTTCTACGAATGCACCGAGAGGCACTACGCCATATAAAATCCCGGACGAATTGACATCCATGCCGTTAGCCCTTGTCTGAATGCCGTGTGCCATTTCATGAATGACCATTGCTATGATGAGCCCAATCACACCGTATACCAAAGGCAACATAGGATTGAGCCCTGGAATTGCAAGTGCGTATTCGATTCCCATGCCACCTTTTCCCATGACACTTGGGAGAAGTATCAGGTCGATGATCAAAATCATCACGATGAAAGCCATCAGGAGCAGTGACATGACTTTAGAGATAAAACCAAAGATCCCCCAGAATTTCTTATGTTTAGAAAGACGGTCCATGGTTTTTAGACCCCATTTGGTTTTGAACATTACCAATGGGCCATATGGTACAATGCCGCGAGCGGCCATCTTGCTACTTTTTCTTACGTAGATGTAAAATGGAACATAGATGAGGAGCAATATTAACAGAGCTAAGTATGTCGTATTCATCATATCGTACCAATTTATTCGGGGGTATGCAGTCGCATTATAAATCTTAAACAGATAAAAGAGAAAGGTGAGCCCCTTTCAGGGTTCATTGTTTTTTGTTTAAGTGGTATTCAAAGGCATTGCCCTTTCATCCTGTCCCTGAGTTCTCCAATCTTGCCTTTATTCCATCCAGAGATCTTAGAGAAGAATCCAGTTACACGGGTAATACCTTCTATGTGAGACGATCCACATTTAGGGCATGTTTCTGAAAGGCCCCTTGTGGTTTTACCACAATCAAGACAAGATGTGAATTCTGGACTGAATGCAATCTGAGTGTTCTGAGTACTGCGGAACGTCTTTATGACGAATGCAGCAATGCCTTCAGGCGAAGGCTTGGACTCACCTAACCATATGTGCGACATTGCGCCGGCATCGATGAGAGGGTGGAACATTCCTTCGATTTTAACACGTTCTATAGGACTGATATCGGCACCGACATTGATGTATGTAGAGTTGGTGTAGTACACCTCGCCGCTTTTCAGATTGCCTTTTACAATGTGTTTAGCCTGTTCAGGGAACTCTTTAAGATCAAGTTTTGCAAATCTGTACGCTGTGGATTCAGCAGGAGTTTGTTCCAGTGCAAGTTTGATCCCATACTTCTCACCAAGTCTGTCTCCTTCTTTTTTCATGAAGGCAATTATTTTTAAAGCAAACATCTGTGCCTGTTTCGATTCATGAATCTCTTGTCCAAAGTGATATTGTACAAGTTCGTTAAGACCGAGTAGACCGACCAGGTATTTCGAATTCTCAATTATGTAGTACGGTTCACCATCCGGGTTCATTGTTAACAGTGAGAGTGGCCCATGGTTTCCCAGATCTAAGAGCTGTTTTAGGAATGCTTTTTTCTGTATATGTGCCCTGGCTGCAAATTCCATACATTCTGTGATCTGTGAGAATAGTTTGTTCTCATCATGATCTGCAACGTATGCAATTCTGGGTAAGTTAATGGTAACGTTCTGCATTGCAGAGAATCTCATCTTCCAAGGTGTTTTGGTAAGCTCTAGGTCCTTGGCATCCAAGTTGATCGCGAGACGGCAACATTCAGATATTCTTGCGGTGTTTCCGCGGTCGAATATGAAATAGGTGTTTCCTTTTTCTGAAGCGAGTTTTGATAGTTTGTAGAGGAATTCTTCATGACCAGGTGTTTTGAAGAATTTCTCTGTTATATGAACGTCTGGCTTAGGGAAGAAGAATGGTCGACCCATTGCATCTCCTTCAATGTAAATATCGATCAGGGCATTCACAAAGGCCTGCGACTCTTTTTCATAATCTTCATAGTTCTTTCCAGTGTATACTCCGCCAGGTCCTATTGCAGGAATTCCAACAAAGTGATCTGGTGTTTCCCAGTAAAGATTGATGTCACTGAAAATCGACTGACCGCCGCGTGCTACTGCCTGTTGTGCAAACTCATAGATTAAGATTTGAGCAAGCTGGTGCATTCTTTCATCATCTACATCTACAAGATATGGTGCCATGAAAATATTGAATGCGTCCCAACCGATAGCACCAGCAAAGTGTCCTTGAAGTGCGGCAGAGAATTTGATGATCTGTTCAATCAATACTTCAGGATGTTTTGCAGGTTTTGCGATAGAAAGTGCGTTAGGTAGGTTGAGTCCGAATTTTTTTACATATTCTATGGATTGACCGCTACAATAGGGTCGATCTATCATTCCTAGATCGTGAAGGTGTATCAAGCCGCTCATATGGGCATCTGCGATGTCTGGACTGAATACTTCGAGAAGTGCAAATTCTTTTTTGATGTTTTCTGCA
>JBAZDV010000247.1:0-2270 GCA_041654195.1 Candidatus Methanomethylophilaceae archaeon
GCGCAGTCAAACCCGGTTTTGCGCGCAGCGCTATATTCTTACAAATATAAATGTCAGAAAATCAAGAATCAAAAAAATGTTCAAGTCTCTCTTGCGCACCAAACCGGGTTTGGCATCCTCAATTTTCTGTATATTTAGGAATATTTTGAAAACTATACGTTATACTTTTATATGCCTGATTTCTGCGTGTCTTTGCACAGCGGGTCTTTGCGGGTGCGCCGGGAATGAACCTTTTCAGGATCTGATTGACCGTGTGGTCATGCAGAACGATTCTGTGGCCGGGATCATTATGCACGTGGATTGTCCCCGGCTGGGCATCTCGTGGACAGGAGTTTCCGGGGTGGCAGATGTCCGAAAAAACACCCTGCTCGGGAAAGAACAGCCTTTCCGGATTGCCAGCATTACCAAGACATTTGTTTCGGCAGCGCTGCTGCGGCTTAACGAAGAAGGACGCATATCTCTGGACGATACCATCGGCACATATCTTTCCTCGGGGAACCTGAACAGGCTCATGGCGGACGGATATGCGACTGACGGTATTACTGTACGACACCTGATGAACCATACCGGAGGCATTTTCGATTATGCAACATCGGGCCTTTTTTTTGCTAAGATTTATGAGGATCCCGAGCATTGGTGGACCCGGGAAGAGCAACTTGAACTCGCTATGCAGGAAGGAGAACCTGTGGGTACTCCCGGGGCAGTGTTTTCATACTCCGATACAGGCTACATTCTGCTGGGAGAAATGATAGAGAACGTTACAGGAAAATCCCTGGCCGCCTCTCTCAGGGAGCTCATTGGGTATGAATCGCTGGAACTCTGCTTCACCTGGATGGAAACTCAGGAGGAACCGGCTCAAAGGATGGGGGAGCAGGCCGAGACTGCCGGTCTTGTGCATCCGTACCATAACGGAACGGATTTCTTTGCATACAGCCCCTCCATAGACCTGTATGGCGGAGGCGGATTGGTCTCTACTGTTTCAGATCTGGCTGTATTTTTCCGTGCGCTGTTTGAAAACAGGGTTTTCCGTAATGAAGAGACTCTCTCCCTGATGCAAACAACACCTTCATTTCCGGGCGGTTATAAGCCCGCTCAAAACTATGGATTGGGATTACAAATAGCTGAAATTGATGGGATCACATTCTATTACCATACAGGATTCTGGGGAACCATAGCCGGATATGCGCCTGAGCTGGATGCATCCATAGCCATTAATTTTACACAGCGATACGATCCCGCCGTGCTCGTTGAATGTATAGCTATACTTAAGCAGCAGAACTTCTACCCGGCAAAAATCCATTAGATTCAGCCTTAGTACAAAACCACCGCCTCTGGTGGAAGTGTTTCAGGCCTGACCAGGTACGAAAACCCCGCAAAACCGTACCTGGTGGTTGCAACGTAAGGGATCACCAAAGAAAACCACCAAAGAAACTGATGCCAAATGGATTTGGACCAAGTCGCACATTTCTCATGACAGAACTGGTTCCCTCTAAAAAAAAATTTATATTCGCTATCATTTTGTCTCTGAGATTTATCACCAATAATATCCAATTATGAATGATCCAAACTTTCCCAAAGACAAACCCGGCAGGATTCTGTACATAGCAGGTGGCGGGATAACAATTAGGAATTGGGTTGTTCAAACTGATCCATACCAATTAATTACACAATGTGTCGTACAAATGACGCATTAAATACCGCCCGAATATTTGAATAGTTTTTAAGTTAGATATAATCTTGTCACGAATTCGAATGAATTATGAAACAACCGGACTTAGGTAAGAAGATTACAGAATTACGCCTGGCAAAGGGTTTGACCCAGTCAGAACTTGCACAAAAATGCCAATTGAGCCTCAGAACCATTCAGCGCATAGAATCGGCTGAGGTCACCCCCAGGAGCTACACCGTGAAGCTGATCTTCCAATGTCTGGATTACCAAATCTACGATTCATTCGGCAAATTTTCCTACAGGCTGGACAGATTGGCCTACAGGACACGAACAGGCCTCGGGCTATTTTACAAAAATGTATTGGATTTATTTAACTTAAAAACACACACCATGAGAAAGATCACTATTTTATCGTTACCCGTCATTGCCACCATCGTGCTGTTTTTGTTCACAGGGGCCCAATCAAAAGCCCAGGATCGTGATAAGATCATCTCGGGGATTGCTAAACAGAATGCCCAAATTACCGAGTGGTTCAACTCCGGACAGATTGATTCCCTGGGAATGGAATACCTGGAAAATGCGTGCATGATCCCGTCCAATT
>JBAZDV010000247.1:2280-2666 GCA_041654195.1 Candidatus Methanomethylophilaceae archaeon
ATATTGGTGGACAGGGGAGTATGGAAAGCCGGCCAGATGACTGGAACGTATCTTACCCAGTTGCGCCTCGGCAAGGACGGCAAATGGTATATCGAAAATGAAATGTCTAATACCAATGAATGACCAGACGCATACCGAATGACCAGAAGCGAAGTGGTGCGCAATGCCCTTTTTGCAAAATATAAATATCAGATAATCAGATATTTGAAAAATACAAAATCAGTCTTGCGCACCAAATCGCTTTTAGCTAAAACCGCACCGGCTGTATGGGCACTATTTCCATCAGGCAGCAATCGTCGCCCGCTTTAATGCTCTTGAGAAGTTCAACGTCTACTTCACAGCCGAACGCTTTCTCAAAAAGCACCTTGCTGTACCCGGTGGTACAT
>JBAZDV010000248.1:0-2658 GCA_041654195.1 Candidatus Methanomethylophilaceae archaeon
TAGCCGAAAAAAAGAAATTGTTAGAACGTGCGAGGTTCTTAGAGAGGGAGAAAGACCGCCTCATTGCCATGAGGGACTTTGAATACTTCCTAGATACCTTCGTCTATATTGAGAACAAGGAGATGAAGTGCGCCGAAAAACTATCTCTATGGCCTATGCAGCGTGAAGTCCTACCCGCCTTTATGGAATCTGACCTCTTGGCGTGTATCAAGACTCGCCAGTGTGGAGTGACTTGGGTAAACGGTGCTGCCTACGCCCTTTGGTTGGCTCTCAAATACGACCTTCATCTGACGGTAGTTATCTCTGCATCAGAAGACCACGCCAAAGAGTTTCTTGACCGAGTATATTTCATTCTCGATAGGTTGCCCGATTGGTTTGTTACCAAGAAAATAAGCACAAGAACCGTCTTGACGTTAGGATTTACCAAGGAATCCGTTGATCCTATTACCAAGAAGAAAACTACTCTTGAATCAACCATCAAAAGTATGCCGACGATTGAGATGGGTGCTGAGTCTAAGACCCCGAATTTACTCATAATCGACGAGGCTCACACGATCAGAAACGTGAATACAATCTTCAATTCGTCCTATCCTGGTATCGAGGCCGCTAAGGGGCGGGTTATCATCATTGCTAACTCCGTAAAGAATCAGAGTTCTCCCGGTTGGCCGTGGGTGAGAGACTTCTTCATGGCCTCCAAGAGAGGAGAGAACAGAGCAAAGAGACTATTTATGCCGTGGACAGTGAACCCGGATAGACCACCCAACTTCAGGGAGTTAATGGAAGAGTCTGGCATGGATCATGACGATGTAATCATGCACTTTCCTGAGACAGAGGACGAAGCTATTCAGAGTGCATCTGGTTCTTTCTTTGGCAACTCGCTTACGAGGCATAAGGAATTTAGGAAGGGAATTACTGGATACCTTCGCAAAAATGAAGAAGATGGAACGGTTGTATTTGTTGAAGATAAACACGGATTCTTGGAGATTTGGGAGTTTCCCGACCTGTCATGGAAAAACAATCACGCTGTCGGTTCTGACGTTGGGGCCGGATTAGGAGGAAATTACTCGGTAGCCTACGCCAAGAATCGCCGTGAGGACAAGTTTATCATGCGAATGAGGTCAAACCGGATAGACCCCGATACTTGGGGCATTCATCTCGATGACCTGTCTACTTTTTGTGGGGGCGGGTGCGTGTGCTGTGAACGGGATGGCGTAGGCATTTCAACTATTAACAAATTGGCAGAATTGGGGACCAATCAGTACGTCAGGATGCTTCCCGGTAAAACAGGTGGGGCAATAACAAAGATATTCGGCTGGCAAGAATCTAGTACGGCCAAGAACGAGGCGTGTGGAGATTTGAGAACCTATTTCGCTAACACAGTAGCGGAAGTCCCTGATGCAATCCTTATAGACGAAGCGGCTACATTCATAACGCATCCCAATGGGCAGATAAAGGCCGAAACCGAAACCAAACAAGACGACTGCGTTATTGGGGCTGCGCTAACCCTTCAAGCAGATAAATTCATGGGCGCTGCGGTAGAAGTACCACGACCAGAGAAGGAACCCGACCACAATACGCTCGAATATATAGCATTTAAAGATCGTCAAGAATGTCTTGAAGCGGCGATGGGTGGGGGAGAATATGATGAAACAGAGTGGTGATTCCACTTAAATGGAAAGGAGAGGGGAAAATGTTTAAAAAATTGACGATAGAGTGTGACGATTTCAGGGATGTTGTTGCTTTTAATGATTCAGTAAAATTGTGGCGGGAAATGTTTAATATGTTATCAGAAATAGAGGATAAAATTGCTATTTCATTAACCGAAAGTAATTACGACGAAGAATATAAAAACCAGTTATGCGACAAAATATCACAAATCACAGATACGTATAGAAAAGTCATTACGCCAATGCACTATACTAAAAATGGCGAAACCAACACCATTATTTAAAAGAGAAAGGAACAAAATGTACTAATTAAATGGAAAGGGGAGGGAAGTATGTTTAGAGATGCAAAGGTAGGAGATAGAGTTTGGGATTTAAGGTATGGTTGGGGAGTAGTCATAGATACTTCCGATGGTGATCTCAATGCCAGTTTTATGAATAATAAAATAGATAGGGGGTATTATTTTGATGGTCGTCACTTATCTTGCGACGTAACACCTACCCTCTTTTGGGATGAAATAAAGATAATCCCCCCACCAAGGCCAAACCGGAAGGTTAAGAAGACTTTTTGGGTGTGTTTTTACGTGAACCCTTCTAACGGAACCCTGGACTCATATGTTTCTTTTTCATTGGAAGATGCGTGTAAGTCCGGGCATAGATACAACGGAGTTGATGCACAGAAAATTGGCGGCAAACCTCACAGATTAGAAATAGAATGTGAAGAGTAGAAAGGAGCAAATATGTACGAAGTAGCGATAGCAGTTTTGGTTACGGTAATTCTCTGCTTGATATTTGCAATGGTATTACTTAGTAATACTAACAGGCGACAAGAGAAAACTATTGGCGACCTCTTGGACAGATTAGCGGCACCCGATTTTCAGACATACGCCATAGCCAGAGAGCGCAAACAGGAAATAGAGATGGCCGATAAGGGCCTTCGCCAAGTGGTAGAAGAGTACGGCGATCAAGACTCATTTAGGATTGAATAGCAATG
>JBAZDV010000249.1:0-2657 GCA_041654195.1 Candidatus Methanomethylophilaceae archaeon
ATCCATTGAGTGAATTTCAGCCCTTCATTGGTAGCGTCTTTGTAGAAGTCTTTAAATAATCCCCTTTGTAAAATTCCCCACGCTGTTTCCATTGAAGTTCCGACAGCCGACCATGTTGAAGCAATGTCGCCAGAGGCCACTGAAACACCCGCGAGGTAAGGGGCAAGGCGTTCCAAGGTATCTCCGTGCTGCTGTCCAAGGGCAACGATGTCTTTTAATCCGCCTTTATATTTCCCTTCCTGCTTGATGATTCCGTCAATGAGCATCGCCACGCGGTCTGTGGCCTTGACTCTTCCCGACATGAGGGCGTTCATTTCCTGCGAGGATTGTAGTTCTTTATTTTGTCCTGTGGTCAGAAGTGCAACCGTGTTTGAAACAGCAGTAAAGGCTTCAATTTGCTTTTTCTTGTTGATGTCTAAGAGAACTCCATGCGTATTCATCGCCCGGTTCATGAGTTGAAGCTGTTCGTAATTCGCAAATGAATTAGCGTCGATTTCCATTAATTTCTTATTCAGGGCTTCGGCATACACAAGGTTTTTTCGGTAATTCTCGGTGATGTTTCCGGTTGTACCCTGCAAAGACGTAAGGGTAGAGGCAACGGCAATGGTGTTGATTTTCAAGTCATCAATGGCCTTTAGACCACTGGCAAAAAGACTCCCAAGCACCTGTCCCGCCGAGGATAAAACATAGAACGCCGCATAGACCCTCAACAATGCCCTTGTCATCGAGGCCATAGACATCTCATGCTCGCCAGCCATTTCTTTGTTGAGGGCTTTCAGCTTTTCGTTCTTGGCTCTTTCAATGCGGATCAGGTCATCAGCGGTAGCAGTTCCTGACTTCTTGATGGTGTTGTAAGAAGCCATAATAGCGGCTTCTTGTGCTTTGTAGGCAGCTTGGGACTTGATGCCGAGGGTTTCATACAGGGGATTGGCGGCCATTTGCTGATTAAGGGTGTTGATCTTGGCAACCATCGCGGATTGAGCGCGAAACTGCTCGGCGGCGGAAGTCTTTGCTGCTGCGGCAATTTTATTATAAGAGTTGATTGCTGATTGTACCATTGCGGCGTAATACGCATCACAATTACCACCGAGTTTTCTCCATTGAGCGTCAATACTACCTACGGCTTCTTGCGCTCCCGCAAGTATCTTCTTCTGCCCCGCTGTGTAAGCAGTAGGATCGAGGTCGAGGGAGATGATTATTTCGCCAACTGGTTTTGCCATTATTTAACCGCCTTTGGCCCACCGCCACTTTCACAAATTGCTATTACTTCACCCATTGATTCCTTTAATGCCGGACGCATAAAGGGCTTAGGGCCTCCCTTCCAGTTCCCGTTTCCATATTCGAGTTGGACAGCCCACCACGCAAGATACTGGCCTGCCATCACAAAAATATTATGGGCAAATGGATTTTTTGATCTAGTAGCGCGGATGGTGTTCACCATTTCTCCGTGGTATCTTTGTGTCCAAGCCTGCCCCGCATTCTTTCCTGTTTTATATGGCCCGTGTTCTCGCCAATATTCCCCACCGGCAGCGGTAATACTTCGTTTAAGATTAACCCTTGCTTTATCCCGGATGACACAAGCACCTGACTCAACACGGTCAAGTGCATCAGACATAAACTCAGAATCATATTTCGATAGGTCAAGGTTGATTCTGGATTTACTCATCCTTCTGCCTCTCGTTCAGGAAATGATGGTAGCAACTCAAAACCTTCTGGAACGTCTCATACGCATTGATCTTCTTAGGCCAGTGGTCAATCAAGCTCCACAAGGCTACATGATTCAGGTCAATTTCCTTGTCCACTTCGCCATTGAAAAAGAAGAGGGTTTGCCGCCGAATCATCTGAAATATCCGAGCGGCATCCTCGTTATCACCTCTAAGCTCTACGCGGCATGATTCGCCTAATTCACATTTGGGCGTACCTGGCGGCTTTCTTTCTGAGTGCATCTGGCGGCATTGATCGCACCGCGTCAGCACTCTCTCGTTTGGTGTACCTTCTTCAAGAATCACCAGGGATCGCGCTTCAAGGTCTCTAAGCGAAATCCAGTCGATTAGTTTTTTTCCGCACCCTTTTCTTCTTCAACCCGTGTGCTGTCAATGGTCTGCTGGCAATCCACGAAGAATCTGTCAAAGAAATCCAGCGCCATTAACGCGATTTTACTTTCCCGCGTACACACAATGGGCTGACGGGTTTTCTTATCCTTAAACCCTTCCAATCCGGTGATAGCGTAATCAATAGCATCATCCTTCTGCTGCTTGATCTCTTCCGCCGTGAGGTCTTTCGGGTTGGAATGTTTCTCGTTCTGACGGGTCTTGGGGTTGATCTTCCATTCAATCACCCGTTCCCTCTTGGCATAAGCCTCTTCAAAGAACGGCTTCCAACTGCGAATCTGAACCCTCACACCTTCAACTGGTTCACCCCAGACAATTTCACCCGTATTAGGGTCAATACTGGACATCCGAAATGTGAACCACTCACCTTTTGCTGCATCCAAATCAACGAACATAAATCACTTCTCTTTCTGCCCTTTCAGGCGGTTAAAAATGGGGAATCCGGGTCATTCCTTCATCCCCATTGAACTAGGTTAAATACATGAACGCGCCGCTGACCTTGCCCTCAAAGGAAGTCTTGGCCGAACCGTTCCTGTCTGCATCCAC
>JBAZDV010000250.1:0-2657 GCA_041654195.1 Candidatus Methanomethylophilaceae archaeon
TTACAATCCGGCTTGGATGTGCTGGAAGAAGTCCTCCGTAACATAGAAAGGGAGTCATACAAGACACAAGGGTACGACCTAAAAAAATGAGTTTCACAGTATATTCACATAAGTTTCACACGAGTTTCACATACCCCTTTGTGAAACCCAATCCCTTAAACCATAGTGAGAAAGAGGGTAAAAAGGGTGAGTTTCACAAAAAGTCCGGGGGGGACAAACAGCTATTAATTTTATAAAAAAGGTCATAACGCAAGGAAAAGGACATGGAAAACAGTGAATACCAAGGAATAATAAAGGAATATGTATTTTATATGGAGAGCACAGGCTATTCACCGGCGACGGTCAACGTGCGTAAACGTCATACGGTGGAGTTCTTCCACTATCTTGGGAAACGCAATATAAAGGAAACAAACAAGATAGGAGTAAAAGACATGGAAAGCTTTATGGCCTATCAAAACGGGCGGGAAAACCAATTGTACGGGGCGGGCTTAAGCACATCCACCTTGAACCAATACACGATGAGTATGAACAGGCTGATGCTGTATTTACGGGAATACCGGCAGTGTGTACACTTGGACAAACCCCTGTCCTACAGGGAAGGCAGTTGTAGGGAACGAATAGTATTGAGTGAAGAAGAGATCGGCCTTTTATTTGAATCTACTTACGGGACGGTGAAGAACCGTAAACTCCCGACTTTCCATGAGCTTCGAGACCGGGCGATGCTGTGTGTGTACTACGGTTGCGGCTTACGCCGGAACGAGGGAGTATGTTTGGAAATAAAAGACATAGACACGGAACGCTTGTGGATACATGTACGCAAAGGCAAAGGGAGCAAGGAAAGGTATGTCCCCACAACGGTAGAGAACATGCGGATGTTGAAGGATTATATGAGTTTGGCACGTAAACCTTTACTACAAGGCAAAGGCAGGGAAACGGCACGTTTTTTTATCACCGAACAAGGGACGGAAGTAACGGAACAGTCCTTGTGTGTGGCCTTCAGGCGTTTGGTGGAACGTAGCGGGGATGCGGAGTTGATAGCGAAACAACCGTCCTTGCATGCCTTGCGCCATTCGATAGCCACTCATTTGTTGGCCGGCGGCATGGACATTGTACTGATACAACAATTTTTAGGACACAGTTCCCTGGATACGACACAAATATATACCCATTTGATCCATGAATGAAAGTTTTACAGGCTACCGGTTGAGCAAGGGATATTCCCCAAAGAGTATAAAGTCGCAGGACAGTTATTTAAGGCATTTTATGCGTTGGCAGAGAAGTACGCAACCCAAAGGGGCGGAGAATCTTCAACTATTGTTTTTTTTGGATTACCTGGGAAAGGAGAAATGCAGCCGTGTACACCAAAAGAACATCCTGCAAGCGGTACGTATTTACTATGATTATTTGGTAGAAACGGGAGAAAGGGAAAACAACCCTGCCATATCGGTGCGTTTACGGAACACCAGCAGCAAGACAAAAGAACCGCCCCTGCCGGCAAAAATGTTGGATGAGATATACGATTGGTTTACAAGTATCCATATTAAAACAGAGAAGCAAAAGCAATTACACAAACGGGACGGGGTGATGTTGGGCTTACTGGTCTACCAGGGCTTGGACAGCGGGGATATGGAACGCTTGAAGGTAAAGGATATACAATTGGAAAAAGGAGAAATCTATGTACCGTCGTCCAGGAGCAATGCCTCCCGCACCTTAAAGCTGGAAGCCAAACAGATACTTTTGATAAAAGAGTATACGGACAATATCCGCCCTGTTATTAATCCCACACAAGAAGCCAGCGAACAACTGATTCCCCACCGTAAAATACAGGACACGGTATCGGCATTGGCAAGCAGGATAAAAGCACAGTACCCGGAAGTAAAAGGTTCCCGGCACATCCGTTCGTCGGTGATCATGAACTGGCTGTCGATGTATCATATACGGCAGGTACAATATATGGCCGGGCACAGATGTATCAGCAGTACGGAACGCTATCAAAAGGAGAACCTCCATGACCTGTCGGAACAATTACAGAAATACCACCCTATGAAGTAGATAAGGAAAAGTAAAAAGAAAAAAAGGAAAAGGCAACGGTAGCCCACCCTGCACGAAGCCGCCCCCCTTGTTGTCCGCTTGGTCTTAGTTTTTGCCTTAACTTCGGGCGGCACATTGTTTTTGCCGCAGGCAGTACAAAAGCAAGGCAATGAATAAGAAGCGGACAAAACCAAAGAGCCGCCCTTCAGTGCAGCCTAAGAAAAACCAATCCCAAACTCCCAACCCAAAGCTATTTTACATAATGTGGAATTATAGGGGCAGCACCCCCGGAAACGGCCGCTAAGAGTGGTTAAAGGGCAATGAAAACAGTTGTATATAAAACTCTTAGCCGCCGTTTTGCCCTTCAAAGGCTGCCCTATAATAACATTATGCAAAATAGCCCCAAGGGCTTCGTCCCCGCCGACAGCGTTGCAAGTATCCACAAAAAAAAGAAAAGAAACTCTTTTTTTTTCAAATGAATCAATTGAAAAATAAAAAATAGTATCTTTGCGGAGTTAAAAAGTAAAAGCGATGATTAGTCAACAATCGTATTATACAAGTTATTACAATGGAAGTTCTTTTGGGGCTTTAAAGTATACTTATTGTGCGAATAATCCGGTAAAAAA
>JBAZDV010000251.1:0-2657 GCA_041654195.1 Candidatus Methanomethylophilaceae archaeon
GCTGTCAGCTTCTTTATGATATTGCCGTCTCCATAATCGAGAAGGACAACAAGGCCGCCATTTTCATAGCCGACAACTTCAGCAGATCCACGCTTAGGCTTGTCAACTATTATGTCGTAGATGTCGTCAAACATTTCATACCTCCTCCTCGATTTGCTTTAACAGTTTCAGAACTATTGAATAGGGGTGAGACTGGCAGGTAACTTCGTCTATAAGGTAAGTGCCACCATCATAATTTATTAGCTCCCCTGGTCTGTACAACCTGCCATCATCAATATACATTCTTGCCCCATGCTGAAATGTTCTACCCTCAGCGATAATGTTTGCACATCTCTGAGCCGCTTCTGTGCTGGCAGGGTCATTAGTCTCCATCTCTTCATAAGGAGCAGAGCCAGAAACAACATAGAAGTATTTCCTAAAATTGTTTCCGTACACATCGAAGGAAAGAGTACACAATTCCATCTCTTTTGCCTTTCTAGCTACAACAGCCTCAGCCCATGTCATAGTAGGCACGTTTGCAGCTCCCGAAACAACACGGTAGAAATCAATGCTTGTTTCGTCTAACACAATCATGAAGTCGTTTTCAGGCTCATCGGTTAGTTCAGCGGCGGTTGTCTCATCATAGATAGTGATGGAAGGTGTAGGAGCAGCATCGTCTATCTTAACGTTGCTTATACCAGCGGATAATGGTGAGCCTAAGTTGTACACATCGGGATGAGAGATAGTAGCCCTTACCAATCCAGTAATTAGCGAATTGTTTGAAGGATCACCGTCAAGATCAGCTCTGTTCACGAACACCGACCACGAATCGGGCCCTAGTCTGTAAGCCTTGCTGACGGTTGTTACTTGCGAAACGGTATTAGTCTCACCTCTGAGAGCAACGCCAGTGCTTAATTCAAGCCTTGTTTCACTCACAAACGGCGACATTACAGCACTTGGTGAAACAGAATGTGGTGATTGCGAAGAGTCATAGTACGTAGGCACAAATACAATCTCTAAGTCGTCTCTGTGAATATAAGCCTTAGCCCCCAAAGTTCTCTCTAGCTTAGCTAAGGCTTCATATCTCTTACCCATAAACTGGAAGTCTCTTATGCGCATATCAGGCTCTAACGCTGTAATCATGCCAATATCCGAAGCATAAGTTTCGCAAGTGACAGCAGCGACTATTTCTGGGTCTATACCTGAGTTTGCATCAAAATACGTACTTCCGAAACTCACTACCTGTTCCATTACTATCCCAATGTCACATTCAAAATCAACATCGAACTTATATGCTTTGACACCCTCAGAATACTTTGCATCTGTTTCTGTTCTTGATATGTGACGAATGAACACTTGAGAAACGGCCGCTGACATTAAACCGTCTTGACAGAGCATTAGGTAATAAGGCTCTCCAACCTCAAATGGGTTAGGATCATCGTTGTAGCACGTGAATCTTCCAGTTAAAGGCACAACGGCGTTGGTTTCTGTGTATGATACCGCTTCCACATTTAACCTGACATCGTATTTATTTGCTAAGTCTAACGTATATCTGGTAGCCATGATTATCCCAACCCCATCGAGCGTGATTTGGCAACTCTTATTTCTCTTGTGAGCTGCCTTGCCATAGTCTCATAGTCGGCATTTGTAGTGTAGTTTTCATTCAGGTTTATGGCATCGAGATAGAGTTTAGTGCTTGCGTCTCTAACAGGCACGTTCATTGCAAAGCTCTGTTGCTGCATGGCGTAAATTGCATCTGGAGTCTTGAGTTTTGCCAGAGCCTCTTCAATCGGCTCAACAAGGTTGACGTTCTTCTGCAAGTCTGCTGAATAGTGTGCCAAAGCACTCTCAAACAATTCTGTGTTAAGGGCAAACCCAACATCTACTACCATTTCCTGATCTGGTATAGCTGGTATCTCAAAGTTGATAAACTCAGGGCTTAACTGAATTATGTTGTCCTCATCTTCTGATAACTGTTTCATGGTAGCTTGCAGCCTGCTGATGTCGGGCGTTATCAATTGAGTAATTTTCTGAGGCACAATGCTGTTTTCGTAGTCTAGGATAATAGGCTGTAATTCTGGCCTATACATTGGGTCATCGAGTTTATTCAATTGTTCCTGAGCCTCTTCAATCGGTTTGGTGTCAATCTGCATCTTTAATTCAAGCCCACCAAGCATATTCAAAAACTGGTCAAAAGAAACTCTAGCTCTTAGCAAGGCGGCATTGAAAGCATCAGAGAATCCCTCTGCAAGATACAGATTTACAAGACCGACAGCTTCGTTTTCTCTCAAGCCAAGCTGTTTGACTACTTCCATGTCTATGCTTTTCATTATTGCTTCTGTCTGTGACATAAAAGTATCTTCATTGGCTATCTGCAACTGTATCTCTATGTCAATGTCTTTCGTAAAAGCTGGTATCTTGTTGAGGACTTTGTTTATCACATCTTCATAAGCCACGTAGTCAAAGTCAGCAACAAATGGTTGGAGAACAAGCTCTACAAATGTAGCAAATTCAATGTCTGTTATGCCTAAGTCATCTAGGGCATTTCTTATTTGGTTATCAATGTCTAGGCCAAACTCTTTTGCCGCTATACCAGCACGTCTGTCTTTTCTGTATTCATCCAATTGCTTTGTGACATCTTCAAAATCGAAATCAACTTCTGGATCAACCGTAACTTC
>JBAZDV010000252.1:0-2657 GCA_041654195.1 Candidatus Methanomethylophilaceae archaeon
GAAGAGTGTCTCTCACAGGAATGAAGAACAATGTATCCTTATATTGCTCTAGTTCCGAGTACTTGTCGAGTATCTCCGTCTGAAATTTTGAATTCAGAACATCTTTGACACCAGAATTAACAAGATTAAGAATCTCATGAGTAGTAAGTTTATTTTCTTTATTGTCAACAACTCCATAACGTATAAGTGTGCTAAGGACTTCAGCATAGATTTTATTCATGGCCGTAACCTCTACAATAACATTGTCCTTGATTGAGGTTTGATATGCTTCTGCAAGTTCCTTAACATCCTTGCAGGTTTCACTTTTTCCATTACCGTAGTAAACAACCGCCTTCGGCTGAGCAATTCTGTCTTTGTGGTAAAGGCCTCCATAACAAGTGCTCTCCTTACGGATATCTGGTAACACAAGCTGGATATCGGTAATCTCCTTATCAAAGACAAAGACTTTTGACACAATAAAATGTGTTATTTCCTTTAGAATTTTTATATCAGAAGTAATGTACTGATCAATGTAGCGGCTTCCGTTTCCACTGAACGTGATGGTCCTCGGGTATTCAAGTTTGTTAGCCTTGAGAAGTGAAGCAAGGTAATAAATAGTGGCTGTATAATGATAAGCGAATGCGTATGAGAAATCTTGCTGCAATTTATCGGCAATTTTGGTTTCGGCATTGTTGCTGATCCAGAAATTGATTATATCTTGTGTTGTACTTTTAGGGTTGCCAACCATTAAGGCATTAAGTTCCTTCAAAACATTTGTATCAAAGTGAACTGTGTCCTTGTACCTATCATAAATGCCGTTCTTTTTGGAGTCTATAAACTGATCAAAAGCATTTCCCCACATAACATCACACCCAAAATGGATGGAATTAGCAATCTTTGGCTTTCCTTTCTGGAAGTACACAAAATCAGTTGAACCGCCTCCAATATCTAGAATGGCTACAGATTCGACACTCTCATACTCATCTCTTGCATTGAAGTAGTAATACGGAGCTTCGGATTCAGTGTAGCACTTAATTTGTCGTTCTGGCGATTCAAGATTAAGGATCCACTTTGATTCCTCATTCCAAATTCTCTTAAATATTTCACGATCTCTGTTCTTAAAGCTGAGAGGGCTGAACCAAATAAGACCAGTCTTTGAAATTATAGCATGCTCCTGGAGCATATCTGCCTTGATGATAAGAAGAAGTTCGCGGATGAATACGCGAAGCGACTTCTCATCTGCAGCCCATTTGATATCCGTGATGATTCTCTGGTTGCTGGCAGGCTTGCTCTTCTCATAGAAGAATGCAATATTGCTATTGTCGAAGAGTGATATCTTGGAAGTATCCTTTCCGGTGAAGCAAAGAGCTGTCCTAATCGGGAACTTGTAGGCCTCGCCATCAATGAGCGGAGGGACAAACTCCGTCTTGAAAGCAGCCTTGAACTGTGCAGGAGTATTATCCTCCCAGCAAGTTACTTGATTCTTCTGAGCGGAGCAGGTTTTGTCGTGAAGGTAGCTCACAATCGGAACCTTCATCGTTAGCTGTTGAGGTTCGTTCATCGTACCCTTATCACGAAAAGAGATATAGGTGTTCGATGTACCAAAATCTACGGCGTAGTCGAATGTCTTAGTTGACGCTACAGCCCTATCCCACAGCGGGAACAATGCAAAGGTATATTCTATAGAGTCTACACTAGCTGTCGCGAGGATTACGTCGAATGCGGAGTTGAACACTTCATAATACTTTGTGCCGCATTCAACATCATCATTTTGCTGCGAACGTACAACGGCCGGGCGTGTGCCGCTTTTAAAAGAATTGTCGGTAGCCTCCTCAATTTCCTGATATTTGCCTTTGACGCCTTTGACGCCTTCGACGGCCTTTTCGACGCCTTCGACGGCCTTTTCGACGCCTTCGACGGCCTTGTAGAATATAAGATTGAGGTCATTAACCGAGAATGTTCTCCTATCGTTATTATCGAATGCAGAAACAAGTACCTTGAAATAGTTGTTCTCGTCGTCATTTACAGAAAGAACATTCGGGAAGAGAGCAATATCAAAATTTATTTTGCCTGTTTCAAGAGGGATAATTCTGCCTTCGCCAGTTTTCACTGCTGAAGCATCTGTGCGGAATGTCTTTTTGAATTCATTTCCCCTGACGACAATCTTGACCTCAATGGCCTGATGTTTTTCCTGACATTCAGCCACGAAGTTCTGGTCATCGATAACCTCAAGTGCTTCTTTTGACAGAGGAAGTAAGTAGTCATATGACCTGTCTGCATTGTCGTTGATGTAAGTGAGAGTTTTGAACTTAGAAGAGGCAAGCTTGTAAGGAACTTTAAATACTGCATCAGCGAAATAGTTAATGGATTCAAGGTCCACGCTCGTCTTCAAGGTAACGCCATTGACGACAACCTGGTTATTATCATTACTGTAGACGTCGGTAAGGGCATCGCGTTTCCAGGCATTCTTAATATCCGGGTCAGCCCTGAATGACTGGATATAGTCGCGCAGTTCACGGTACTTCGCATCTATAGCGCAGCCGTTCCCGAACAAGAACGTGTACATATAGTTCTTAAAGTATGCAGCCCTTTTATCGAAAAGTTGGATATCCTTGAAATACTTGCCGGAAGACTTTCTGCGGAGAGGATTCAATTCTAGTGTAGGATAATTATCGCCG
>JBAZDV010000253.1:0-2654 GCA_041654195.1 Candidatus Methanomethylophilaceae archaeon
TGGGTGAGAGGTACTCCTTACTCGCCATTCCTACATTTCTTTCCATATCTGTGGCAGCTTGCATGATAGCAATTTGCCGAGATGCTTCTCTATTGGAAATTATTCCGGCATCACGACCTGCTTCTATTGCCTTTATTGCACCGGTTGTGTTGTCCCCCATACAGCCGTGACAGTCAACGGAAAAGACATTACAGCCGATGTCTGCACGTTTTATGGCGGCATCCATATCTTCGCCGATTATCATACTGGCACATGTTCCAATAACTGCAACCGTATTGGGATTGAACTTTTCCTTTACGATCTTTAGGGTATTTATTAGGGGTTCGGCAGCACCAAACACAAGATCGTTATCCTTAATTCCTGACGTAACGACTCTTATACCTGCTTCCTCAAGCATTCTGGATGCCATGAATCCGCATCCGGCCGGTCCGTGAATTACAATAACGTCGACATCCATATCGCGGAGCGTATACATTGCGGCAACGATCGGATTAGGTCGCGGGTGAATGACATTCACTGATATCCTTCCTTAATGAATTCCACAACGGTTGTTACGTTATCAGTAATTTCGGGTCTCGAACCGTTGCCGTCGGTGAAGAACAGTTGTATGTTATATTTTGAAACGACCTCCGTAATGGAACCAATGTCCATTTTGTCACAAACCTTTTTGCTGACAGGATCTACGATCACTATTGCATTGTTCAAGACATTCATTCTCTCCAGGCACTCCAAGGTCATACCGATCGAGATATGAGATATTCCAGGATTCCTTTCCTTAATGTGCCAGATGTTATCATGCAGGGAGATCTCACCCCTTCCTGGAACTCCTTTGAATGATCTGAGGCCATTGACCACGGCCCAGAGCGGTATCTTCATCGTTTCGCATATCTCAAGTACAAGGTCTATTGTCTGAAGATATTGAAGCGAGAGATAATTTTTATTCAGGTCGACATCGTGCTGTCCATCATATGTGTATTTGATCCTCAGCGATTCTCCGATACAAGGTTTGCTTACGCCGTTGATATTGCCACCGTATGTTACGAATATGTGATCGCCATATTTTTTCCAAAGATCAAGCTCGTTTTTACGAACAATATTGATCTTATCAGTGAGGATATCAGCTTTTGCATCAGAGGCTTTACGGGTGTTTTTTGCTATTCCGTAATCTTCTACCAGGTTGGTTATTACAGATATGTCTGCTTTACCGCTTCCTCCAAGTGAAACTTCGGCTATTACGATATCATAATCATATTCAGGTAATCTGAGGAGGGACGTTGGTGCAATGCTCATTTGTTTATCGATCCTATGCATTCCTTTGACCCATGGCCCTTGTCCGCGGGATGTATGCAGAAATACACTTTTACCGGCAACACTTAGGATGTGTGCCAAAAGGTAGCAACAGCTCGTCTTTCCCTTGACACCCGTAATCTCTATTCTGAACCGGTCGTCATCTATAATTTTGTTTACAGCCTGACTAAAAGTCATTCTTTTTTTGTACGTGGATCCATTGAGGAAAGAATCAGGACAATGTGCGGGGGATACGAGCAAATCATAATCCTTGTCTGGAACAATGTCGGTCACTTCCACACCTATGCTTTTCAGTGCTTGTATTTTTTCTTTTTTTGCAATCCTGTATACATCGACGCACGTCACCCTATGACCTTTGGCTGTAAGATCTTCAGAAAGAATGTCGCCGCCGTGTGTTAGATCAAGGATAAGGATTTGCATTAGAATGCCTCAATAATATTTTTTCAGTTTGTCAACAAGCACATCTGTGAGACGTGGGTCTTGACCGATCGGTGTTGCATATTTCACTGTTTTCATCTTTCCTTTATGGTCAAACGTCCCTTCGTAAACTCCGTCAGTAAGTCTGATCTTCTCAGGGATATCGTTCTTAAGGTGATCTCCTGCGGAAATGAAGAGTGGCAATGCTATTATCATGTCCACACCTGCACTCAACATCTCTTCAAGCGTAGGTTCTATCTTAGGGTCATTAAATTCATTGAATGCGTAATACACATCCTTAAGTCCCATTTCCCTAAGGCGTTGAGCGTTAAGCGATATGATCTCCTTATTGTACGGAAGTCTGGAACCATGACCTATGACCATTACACCGGTCCGTTCATTTTTGTTATTCAGTTCTTGAACTTTTTCGTATAAAATCTTTGCAAGAAGCGGATCATCGCCAAACGGAGGTTCAAAATGCATGTTTATCGTGTGCCCGTTCACATCGATCATTTTATCCTTTTCATCTGCTGCAAGTCTTAATTTAGGTGGAATATCCCGCGTCATATGCAGACCGGATGCAATAAAAAATGGTATTGCCACAATTTCTTCTATGCCTTCGTCAGCCATTTTTACTAAAGTTTCTTCGATGAATGGGTGTGACGTCTCATTGAATCCAATATATACATTCTTATATCCTATTTTGGTCAAGCGTTCTTTTTGTAGTTCCATTATATTCTTGTTATATTCGTATCTAGATCCGTGGCCTACAATCATTATTCCTTTCTTTGTCATTTTATCTCCCCTTCTATAAGCTTGATTTATTTCTTTGAGAAGACATTCAAACGTAGATTTATCCGGAAGAATGTCTGTTTTTATGTTTTTAGATGCGAGCATCAACGCCGTCGGTTTTCCTATGGCGGCAATTT
>JBAZDV010000254.1:0-2653 GCA_041654195.1 Candidatus Methanomethylophilaceae archaeon
AAAAGGTCCAACCTCACCCTGCTGGTGGTCTTCACTTCTGTATTTGCTCTTCTTTTCATAAATATCTACAAGCCGTTTGAATCCCCCCAGTGGTATCCTATTACACAGTTTGAATATTTCCTGTATTCCAGTCTGATCATATTGACCGGAGTTCTGGTAGTCGTGATCAGCCGGATTATCATGTTCTATTATACAAAAAAAAGAACCCTTACCTATTGGGAGTATATTATCTGGGTCATCGGAGAAATCTTTTTCATGTCCCTGTTTTATACCCTATATTCCTACACGCTTGATGAAACCCGGAATTTTCCGGAAGTCTACCGTTCATCTGTAATAAATACGAGCCTGATCCTGTTGCTACCATACACTATCACCATTTTGTTCCTCTCCTGGAAAGAGAATTCCAGGCGCATCAAACAGTTGGAAAAAGAACTGGAGCACGGAGATGAAAACACTCCTTTATCAGCCGGTATCCTTACTTTCAGGGATGAAAAAGGAGAATTGCTGCTTTCCATAAAAAAAGATTCCCTGTTGTATCTGGAAGCTGCCGACAATTATGTTTCAGTATGGTATTTGTCCAAATCGGGTGTAACCAAATATCTGGTTCGGAACACCCTCAGGGATATGGAAGAACGGTTTGCCAACACGGCCGTAGTACGTTGCCACCGATCGTTTATGGTTAACCTTGACCAGGTAAAAGTGGCCAAACGCACCCGTAACGGTATTGTGCTGGACCTGGGAACGGAGAAAGTGCCTGACATTCCCGTTTCACGCACGTATGCAGATCGGATAGCACAATGGTTCACAACAATATAAGTCAATGAAAACCAGGCGAATAAACAATCAAATCAGGGAAAAGACAATCCTTCGTGTTACCTGGGTGGGATTTATCGTAAACGTTATATTATCTGCCGGAAAACTAGCCGCGGGCATTATTGGTCGCAGCGGAGCGATGATTGCAGATGCCATTCATTCCATATCTGATTTTGTCACTGACCTGGTAGTGTTGATTTTCGTTAAAATATCTTCCAAACCTGCTGATGATAAATACCGTTACGGTCACGGGAAATTCGAAACTTTGGCCACGTTTTTGGTTGGGATAGTCCTGATTTTTGTAGCTATTGAATTGATCAGGGACAACGGAAAAACCATACTGGCCATCCTTTCAAAAGAAATTATCCCGGAACGACCGGGTCAAATAGCACTTTGGGCCGCAGGGACATCAATTATTGTTAAAGAGATCCTTTACTGGTACACCCTTCTGAAGGGGAAGCGGGTTAATTCGTCTGCCGTTATGGCAAATGCCTGGCATCACCGCTCAGATGCCCTTTCCTCTGTAGCTACGCTCATTGGGATCGGCATGGCCTATTTTCTGGGCGAAAGATGGCGAATCCTGGATCCCGTTGCAGCTGTCTTTGTGGGAGTGCTTATTATCCGGGTAGCCTACAAGCTTCTAAAACCCACTTTTGAAGAGCTTATGGAACGATCCCTTCCCCGTGAAGAAGAACATAAGATCCTGGACATCGTGGCCGTGGAATTTCCCGCCGTGAAGGATCCTCATAAATTGAAAACAAGGCGCATAGGTAACGGCAGAGCCATCCAGCTTGACATACGGCTGGATGGCAGTCTGACAGTCCATGAGTCCCACAGGATAGCTGCAGCTATCGAAGACAGGCTCGTCCAGGAATTTGGTCCGGACACACACGTTATCGTTCATGTGGATCCCTATGAAAACAGGACTATTTCTTAAGCAGATCCCGTATTTCGGTTAACAGCAATTCTTCTTTCGTGGGTTTGGGTTCGGGAGCAGGAGCCGGAGCTTCCTCTTCTTTCTTTTTCAAGGAATTTAGTCTGTTGATCCCTTTGATAAGCAGGAATACACAGAAAGCAATGATGATAAAATCAATCAGCACCTGGATGAAGTTACCGTAATTCAGGGTAACGGCAGGCAGCATGACCCCGGGGTCCATTTTACTGACACGTTCTCCCACGAGGGTCCATTGCCAGTCTGTGAAATTGACACCGCCGACCAATGCCCCTACAAGCGGCATTAACAGGTCCGCAACCAGAGAAGAAACGATTTTACCAAATGCACCGCCAATGATTATACCGACGGCCATGTCCACAACATTGCCTTTCATGGCAAATTGTTTGAACTCCTGAATAAACTTTGACATAATGTTAGTTTTAGTTAAATGTACAACATTTTTTTAACTTTACATCCGCACTTTTCATTTATTTATTAATACCCTATTATGAAATTTAAATTTCCTATTACCGCAATTTTATTATTTGCTTTAACAACGCTCTATGCACAGGAATCTGAAGGACGCCTGCTCCGTTTTCCCACAATTGGGAAAAGTGTGATCGCCTTTTCCTATGCCGGTGATCTCTACACAGTTCCTCTTGAAGGCGGAACGGCTGTCAGGCTTACTACCCACATCGGGTATGAAGTATTTCCAAAAATTTCCCCTGACGGAAAAACCATTGCTTTTACCGGTCAATACGACGGCAATACGGAAGTATATACCATCCCTGTGGAAGGAGGCGTTCCAAAACGCCTGACATATACAGCCACACTGGACAGGGACAATATTGGAGACCGTATGGGCCCCAACAACATTGTTACGGGCTGGACACCGGACGGCAAGAA
>JBAZDV010000255.1:0-2650 GCA_041654195.1 Candidatus Methanomethylophilaceae archaeon
GGCAAGTCGTTCCTTATGAGCATTGATCGTTTCCAGGGCTTTGTTTTTAATAAGATTCAATTGCTTTCCAAATTCCTTTTTTTTCGCCGGATCAATGCTCTTGAATTCCTCAAACAATCCCGTAAGTATCCCCTTTTTCCCCAAAAGACGAATACGGAATTCTTCTATTTCGGCAACAGATGCCGGTTGAAATGTGTCCAGTTCCTGTATCAGGCTGTTTATTCTTTCCCTCATATTCTTCTAAATAATATAATATTATGTTAACGTCCAGAATAGATGCAACGCATCCTCAAGAGAATCGGTATGCAAAGTTTTTTCAATATTGGGAGCGTCATAATTCCTTTTGATAGAACAATACATGGTATAAGGACCGTCCATGCGGTAAATGCAGCGATGCCCCTTTGTAAGTGCTTTCTTCACATCTGCCCGGATTTGTTCACAGGCAACATCCGGATGAAGGCAAATTGCAGAACAACGTGAAAGTCCCTTTTTTACCGCCGTGGTCTGAATGTTCCCGAAAAGATCCTTTGCCTGACGGCATGCAGCTTCATCTCCTGAAAGATAAGCCACAGGAACGTTATACATTCCAGCAACCAAGGCATTGTATCCCATCTCGGGTAATGAGACTCCGTTAAGGGTAAATTCGTCTACCGCACGCGCCATCGTATGGCACATAACCCCGTCCGGGGTACCTGCTTTCGCATGATATCCCAGGAACAATACGGCATCGTAACCTTTTTCTATAGTCAGTATCATAGCACGGAAATCTTCTGAACATCGGCCTTTAATGTGAAAAGCCCCTTTATCCAACAACTCCGGGATCAACGCTTTGTTACCGCCGTGACCGTCACGGACATATACTTCCGTAGCCCCGGCATCAAAAGCTCCCGCTATGGCAGCATTCATTTCTTTTGTGTATTGAACCCGGTTTCTTTCGTAATCGGGATGTCCCGGAGAAATGGAATCCCAGTCACAAGCCGTGGCAATGCCTTCAATGTCTCCTCCAATAAGTATTTTCATTTTATTATATTATATCCATTTAACAGGTTTACGTCTCAAAGGAAGTGTCATACAACGCGCACCGCCGCCGCCGCGGGCAAGTTCGGCTCCCACAATGGTTACCACACATTTCTTGAGTTTATCAATATTTACTTTCCCTGATGTAACCTCTTCAGAGGTGACTATCTCAAATCCGTGTTTTGACATTTCGTTCAGTGTGTGCTCATTGCGTGCATAGGAAATCACTTTCCCCGGAGCAAATGCGAAAAAGTTCGCTCCTGAATGCCACTGTTCCCGTTCCTGATCCCACTCGTCATTCCCTCCGCAAGATATAGCTTCCATATCCAGCCCCAACCGCCTTAAAGCAGTTAATAGATTCGGCACCCGCCTGATCTTTTCAACTTTTCCGTTATCCATTGTGATCTGAACTGTACTGTAGCGGGCATCTCCCATGACAAGGGGTTCAAAAACCATACATTTATCCACATCCAGCATGGTAAAGACCATGTCCAGATGAATAAAACTCTCGGGTGAAGACGGGAGTTGTTGCACAAAAATATAACTCTTGCCTTGTGGAGCCGTCTTTGCCAGCCGGTTCAACAACAGATCTATTCCTTGCGGTGTAGTTCGCATTCCGTTGCCTACGACCAGTATGTCATCCCTTACCACCAAAATATCACCTCCTTCCATCAATACGGATCTATCGTGCGGAAATTGCTCATACGTGTTTATGATATGGGCGTTAAAAAACGGATTGTAAGCATAGACGGCCTCCATGATCAATGACTCCCGTACACGTACCTTATTTGCCATCCGGCATATAACGGCATTATTCCCTACTACAGCTGAAGCATCCCGTGTAAAATAAAAATTATAAAGAGGCAACAACGCGTAATATTCATCATTTAAAAAAGAGGTCAGACTGTCAATCCGGGCAGGCAGTCCTTCTATAAGCTTATTGGCAAGTGTCCGGGAAGACATTTCCATTAATTCATCAAAATAATCGTTGACATTTTCTGTCAGGCAGATTTTTCCCACCAGGGAATTTCTTTGTGCCGTATTATCCAGTACTTTGATCAACAGGTCCTTGAGTTGATATACCTTGGTGATTTTTTCCAGAAACAACGAGAGTTGTTCATATTCCTGCTGAGCTACAGAAAGATTCAATATGTCACTGTACAGTGCCCGTTCTACGGATTTGGGTGTCATGTTTTCCACTTCCGGACCCGGTGTATGAAGCATCACGGCTTCCAATTCCCCAATTTCGGAATTGATCTCTATGTTAAATTTTTGTTCGTTCATACAAATTCTTCATGGTCGTGGGCAATATCGTTGAACAGCTGACGAAATTGTGTATCTTCCCTGGGACAGACAAGCAGTGCATCAGGCGTATCAACCACAATGTAATCATCAAGCCCTTTTAATACTATAAGTTTCCCGTTATCGCGGGAATAGATTATACTGTTTTTCACGTTTTCCAGCAAAACTTTGCCGGCTGCAACAGCATTTTCGCGAGCGTCTTTTTCGTAATGCATATAAAGGCTTTCCCAGCTTCCCAGGTCTGACCAGCCGAATGTGGCCGAAAACACATATGTATTGGTTGCCTTTTCCATAATTCCGTAATCTATGGATACATTACGAATTTCTTCGT
>JBAZDV010000256.1:0-1181 GCA_041654195.1 Candidatus Methanomethylophilaceae archaeon
ATATATCTTCTGGAACCTGTCTCCCACACGCTCCTGAGCTTCTGCTCAAAAGCACCTGCAGGTCTGGATTGTGCAATAAAACGGTCTCTGTTGGTGTAAACATATTTGAATAACTCAGAATCCACATCATCAAGATAATTCATAAATAATCTGAAATACTGCGGTTGCTCAATGTCAGAAGGTTTCAGCTGACTTAAAATTTCAGATGCAACTGTTCTCGAATCATTTTTCAGATAGGCCTGTTCCAAAAGGGTAAGATAATCAACCAGAAAGGATTGTGAGCGTTCGCCGGATACATATCTCTTTTGCATATTCAGAAGATTGGTCTCTTTGAGGCTGTTTTTACTCTTTTCTAAAAAATCATCTGCAGGCATGCTTCCTACAAGTCTGTTGAGCACTTCACCCCCGGGAGATATATAGATGTATGTGGGATAGGCTCCTATCTGGAATTTATCCTTAAGTTCAATGCCTTCACCCTTTTCCATATCGAATTTTGCATTTATGAATGTGGCATTGAAGTATTCTGCTACTTTGGGATTGGTAAACACAGTGCTTGCCATCATCTTGCAGGGGCCGCACCAGGTTGTATAACAATCCAGAAATATCGGTTTGTTCTCTCTTTTTGACTTTGCCACGATTTCGCTCCAGCTACCCTCTTCAAATATTATATTAGCCTTAGCCAAAGCCTTTTCCCCGTATTCAATAAACTCATCTGCAGGGGTGAAACCCGATTCCATATGGACCAGTTCTCCCTGAGAATTGATAAAAAGATAAGTTGGATAAGCAAAGGTGTTGTATCTCTTAGCAAGGTCTGTGTATTCTGTACCCAGATTCAGTTTAAGGTTTACAAAGTTTTTATTGTAAAAATCTGCAACTTTGTCCAGTGTGAATACATTTCTGGCCATCATCATACAGGGCTGGCAGTTTTCTGTGATTGCATCCACAAATACGAGTTTCCCCTCACTCTGTGCAATTTTAAGAGCCTCATCAAAGGAGATATCCATGAATTCAATCTCTCTTGTATTTCTCCTCTTTTCTGCTGCTGAGTTAAGGAATTGGGTTGCCTTTTCAAGGAATAGCTCCTGATTTTTCATCAGTAAATAAGGAGAGACCACTCCCAGGAGATCTCCATTGGGCATAAGAAACGCATAAGTAGGATACATATTCATCTGGAGCAGGGG
>JBAZDV010000256.1:1191-2649 GCA_041654195.1 Candidatus Methanomethylophilaceae archaeon
CCTCTTTCCTCTCAGAAAGCTCCTTCTCCATTTTCATCTTCTCTGCATTCTGCCGGGAACTGTTAGCCACATCCACAAGGATGATCTTATTCTCTTTTGCAGCCTTTTCTCTGGCCTGTTCAAATGTAAGTGTTGTAAAGCTCTGGGCTGCCCCGATAAAGGGCAGCACAGAGATTACCATTGTAAGAAACGCTTTTGTCATTTAGTTATTGTTATTCCTTAAATTAATATGAAAATACTTGTAATTCCTCCGGGTAATTGTATTTTGCATTTACGGATAAATGCAGTTTGCACTTACCCGGAGGCAATAGTTTACGTCGCTTTTTTTATCTGTAGCCTTTGTTCTGGACTATCACTCCGTAAGAGATATTCACATCATAATTGGGAATGGGGAGTATCTTCCTGTCATTTGTGAGCGAGGTATTTCTTAACGGTCTTCCGGTCCTGATAAGGTCCCATCTTGTATGCCCCTCAAAAGCAAGCTCTTTCATTCTCTCAACAAGAATTCTGTCAATCAGCTGCTGAGCATTTGCAAAACTTGCTGAAGTATAAGCGGCAGGTTTACTCTGGAACGCCTTTCTGTAAATATCGTTAAGATGAGTGATTGACTCGTCGTTGATACCCTCAAGTCTTGCAAGAGCCTCTGCTCTTGTTAGTTTAACCTCTGACAATCTGATCAGCAATACATTGTTGTAACCACCGCTGTTGTTGTATTTATAAGAGGTCTTTTCTGTAGGATAGTAGTTGTCGCTTCCATTCCATATCAAACAGGCTGTTCCGGTAGAGGGATCAAAATAACCTCTCCTGTCGCCAGTTTCGTATAGAGAAACAAATGACTCATCTACACTAAAGTATGTTTTGTTAAAGAAACTTCCTCCAACACCGTTGGCATAGTTGTTAGCGTTTGTATAATGTGGTGCAAGCAGAAGAACTTCATCGCTGTAGTTTGCAGAATTGGTCTCTGCGCCTGATGGATTCAGAGGAAACAGCCATGAGGTGTGATGGGTGTATGAGGTTGAAAAAATGTAGTTTTGAGTATTCTTAAGCACCGAATCGGCGTAATCTGCAGCAAGTTGAATGTCAGCAGTATTGTTACTGTAAGATCCTTTATAGAGATGAACCCTTGAGAGCAGAGCAAAGGCAGCGGTTTTGGATGCCCTGGTTCTTGAAGTAAGATTGGTTGCGCTCACATTTGGCAGGAATGGCAATGCCTCCTGAAGATCGTTTATTATCTGCTGATAAGTATCTCCCACTGTGGCTCTTGCCTGAATATCCTCCGGATTGTAGCCGTCATATGGTGTAAGTCTGAGTATAAGACCAAGACCGTTCATATCCCCTGTCAAAGCACCATCTCCAAACGCCTGGAGCAGCAGCAGGTATTCATACGCCCTGATGAATTTTGCCTCGGCAATGT
The DNA here is from genome assembly GCA_041654195.1 of Candidatus Methanomethylophilaceae archaeon. Taxonomy (GTDB): domain Archaea; phylum Thermoplasmatota; class Thermoplasmata; order Methanomassiliicoccales; family Methanomethylophilaceae; genus JBAZDV01. Next base: position 2,606 of record JBAZDV010000256.1, read on the forward strand.
GCTGATTCATGAGAGAATCGCCATAGTCTCCGTACTTGTTGACA
>JBAZDV010000257.1:0-2643 GCA_041654195.1 Candidatus Methanomethylophilaceae archaeon
ATAGAAGAACCGTACTTGTATGCAAACCTTCTAGGCTTTGACCTTATCACACCCTTCCACAACGACTGGATAAGTAAGCTCACTTGGAAGGATGATGATTACACCCTGCAAGCTCATAGAGACTCTTATAAAACTACATGCCTTATCGTAGCCGTGACTATGGTAATGCTTCTCAGGCCCAATGAAACAATATTGATTTTGAGGAAGGAAAGTGGTTCAACCGTCGAATTTGTTCGTGCGGTCAAGCGTTGTCTTACCCATCCGATTACCCAAGAGATGGCAAAGCTTATCTATGGGAATGAAATCGAATTACTCAAGGAAACGCAGACTGAATTACATACGAACCTTTTCAAGAACGATGGTGCTAAGGAAAGCCAATTGGTTGCTGATGGAGTAAGGTCATTTGCTATCACAGGCAAGCACTTTACCCGAATATATACTGATGATATTGTAACCTTGAAAGATAGAATCTCAAACGCTGAAAGAATCCAGACTGACAACATTTACCAAGAGCTCCAGAACATCAGAACCAAAAAAGGAGTAATTCTTAACACAGGCACACCGTGGCACAAACAAGACACCTTCAGACTCATGCCTAAGCCGGAAGTCTACACGATCTACGACACTGGCTTATTCGATGAAGCGGGGATACTCAAGAAGAAGCAGAGCATGACAGCTTCTTTGTTCTCAGCCAACTACGAATTAAAACACGTAGCCGATGAAGATTGTTTGTTCCCGAACCCGAAATATGATAAGTATCCTTATCTTGATGGAATCGCACATCTTGACGCTTCCTACGGTGGAGACGACACCACAGCTCTGACCATCATGTGCAAGGCTAATGGTAAACTGTATGGCTTTGGCAAGATTTGGAAGTCGCACGTACAGAACCACTACAACGAGATTGTAGCTTACCTTCAGAAGTACAAAGCCGGAACACTCTACATGGAGAGGAACGCTGACAAGGGATTTGTTGCAAAGGAAATGAGTCCGATGTATCCAAGTATCTCAACGTACTCAGAGCATCTTAACAAGCACATCAAAATATCGACCTATTTAAAAAGCTCGTGGAATGATATATACTGGACACCAGAGACAGACCCAGAGTACATAGAGCAGATAGTTGATTACCAAGAGAACCAAGGGCACGATGATGCACCCGACTCGGCAGCTTGTACAGTACAGCGATTAGAGAAGGGCACTTACTCAGCAGGGAGATAACATGGACGGAAAACAGATAAAAGAACTGATTGACGGGTACACCGCAACAAAGACTTACCAGCAAATGAAACTTTACTGGGATTTGTACATGAAGAACAACCCTAATCTCATGAAGCGGATAAGGGATAGAGACTTGCAGAAGCGTACTCCCAACTGGTGTGTGCCTACTGCTTACTTCTCAACTGTGATTGATACTCACGCTGGATACCTTTTCAGCAACGTTCAATACGACTCCGAGAATGACGAGTACGAAGCTCACCTTCAAGAAATCCTTGACGCTAACAACGTGAGTGTGAAGGACATGAAAGCTGGACTCCATGCCTTGACTTTCAACCGAGCTTACGAGCTTGTGTACACTGTCGGGGATGGAGTTGACCTCAAAGGCACAAAGATTAAGTTCTCACCTCTCGACCCTCTTTCGGTTGTGCCGATTTATTCAGACGATATCGAACCCGAACTCATAGGCATTGTGTGGTTCCGTGATAGCGGAAAAAACAAGCTAGCTGACTACATAACCTCTTCTGAATGGACGAAGTTCAAAGCAGAAAAAGACAAGGGTTATGAGCTTGTTGAAAGTTCTCCACTCTATTTCTCCCAATGTCCTGTCGTTGAATACCGAGCTGAAATGATAGGCGATGTTTCACCTTTCGATTCTGTCGTGTCGTACATTGAGGCTCTTGATTGGGCGATAACAGGAAACTCCAACGAGATTGATAGAATTGTTGACGCGATCCTTCTGTTGGGCCAAAAGATGGCTCCAGAGGACAGAGACCATCTAAATGAAATTAAAACTCTTGAAGGAATCAGTAAGGATGATATCACCCCTCAGTTCCTTGAGAAGAATCTTTCACCCGAATTCCGCAAGTATGTCACCGACCTGCTCATCCAAGAGATTTACCGCCATTCACACACTGTTGATTGGCATACGCAAATGGAAGGGGAAGCATCAGCAAAGGCGTTGAAGATTAAGCTCTTCGACATGGACATGTACTCCAAGCGGATTGAGAAGGTGTTTGTCGAAGGCGCACAGAAAAGAATCGAGCTGATTGAGGAACTTATCATGCTTAGGGATAATCTCCCCCCAGAGAAAATCAAGATAGATTTCCAACGAACTTTGCCTGATGATAACGAGACTATGATACAAGTCTTGACGGGAGTTGACTGGATATCTAACCAGACTAAGCAAGAATGGGTTGGGCTGAACTCGGAGATTGAGCAAGAGCGGTTGAAGGGTGAAGCACCGATGATTAACTTGGACGATATGGAGGAAGCTGATGACATTGCAACAGATGCAGACAGCGAAGAGTAAGACAATAGACTCTATCCTCCTATCAATAGAATCCGAAATCAAGAAAACCTACCGATTCGGGCGTGACTCTATCACCTCCCTTGTAGGGGGTAATTATCAGAAATATCTTGTAG
>JBAZDV010000258.1:0-2635 GCA_041654195.1 Candidatus Methanomethylophilaceae archaeon
GGGTATTATCGACCTTATTGCTGAATTTGATGACCATGTGGAGATACACGATTACAAAACTGATGAAACTGATCGTAATCTCCCACTGTATAAATTACAACTGAGCATATATGCTCATTCTGCTTCCAATCTAAGAAAAAAGGTCAAATGTTTTATTGATTATGTATCACAAGGAAAAACAATTGAATTTGACCCAATATCATTGGAGGACATCAAATCAATGGTTTTGGACTATAATATTTTAAAACAACGCGCATATACCGGAACATGACGCTCACGGGATTGACCGCAGCGGAAGTTAAGGAAAGAATTTCCAACGGGCAAGTCAATTCCGTGGAGCAAGTGGTAAGCAGGACTTACACCGACATTATCCTAAAAAATGTCTGTACATCCTTCAATCTGATTCTTTTTATTCTTGGTGCAGTCCTTGTTCTTCTCGATGAACCGATCAATGCACTTGCCGCGACCGGCGTAATAATTCTGAATATTTTGATCGCAACATTGCAGGAAATGAGAGCAAAGAGAAGACTTGATAAAATTGCTCTGTTCCTTAGACCAAAAGTAACGGTCATAAGAGATGGTAGAGAGATCGATATAGATCAGGCAAAAATCGTAAAAGATGATCTGATTCACCTTAAACCCGGCGATCAGGCCCTTGTTGATGGTATACTCCTCGACCTTAAATATCTGGAAATGGACGAATCTCTGCTTACAGGTGAATCTAAAACTATAAGAAAACATTTGGGCGACCTTATCTACTCTGGTTCTTTCTGCATCACAGGTGAAGGATTTTTCAAGGTCACAGCATTCGGTAATGAAACGTTTGCATCAAAGATGCTTGCCAGTGCCAAAAAATACACGGTAAAGGCGACACCACTCCAAATGGAGACTTCTGCGATCACGAAACTTTTGATGTCTGTCGCTTTCGTCTATCTGTTAATGATGATCATCGTGAACATTATTCAATACCACAATTTCAGTGAAGGTTTTGAAGCAACGATAACAATGTCCGTCATCATACTCGACATAGTACCCATCGCATTATTCCTACTCATCATAATCACATATATGATCGCTGCGATCCGCATGGCCGATGCCGGTGTCCTTCTTCAGAGATCCAATTCTGTCGAATCCTTAAGCCACGTGGACACAATTTGCATGGACAAAACCGGTACAATAACTACGAACAAACTTGTTTTCTATGACATGGTTCCTTTTGTCGATAAGGAAGATGCAGAGCTCATTATCAGAAGATTTGTTGGCTCTACCGGAAGTAAGAATCGAACGGTCGAAGCATTAGAAAAAAAGTTCGGACACGAAGAATGCAAGATCATTGAGGAAATACCATTCTCATCAGAACGTAAGTTCAGCGCAGTAAAGATCGAGATCGATGACAATATTGAAACGTACTTTATGGGTGCATTCTCTTCACTTAGGGATCATCTGGACAATAAAGAGATAGAAGACGACATAAAATCATTCTCTGTAAAGGGATTAAGAACAGTAATAATAGCCAAAGGGTCCGATATCAAACTTTATGACGGCGATGACGTTGTTATTCCTGACCTTACTATTGTTTCTATAATCGCAATATCGGATGAGGTTCGTAAGGACTGCAGAGAGACCATAGAGGTATTCCTTCAAAACGGCATGGACCTGAAGGTAATATCAGGCGACGACCCTGTCGCTATAGATTCATTGTTCACAATAGCAAACATACCTGGTAAAAGGATAATTATGTCTGGCGAGGAACTAGACGTATTGAACGGCGAGGAAAGGACCAAAGCCATCCTTGAAACCAATATTTTTGGACGCATGAAACCTGATCATAAAGAAATGATCATAGATACGTTGAAAAACAGTGGTAAATATGTTGCAATGGTGGGTGATGGCGTCAATGATGTCAAATCACTCAAAAGAGCAAATGTCGGCGTAGCACTTCAAAGCGGCAGCGGAGCAGCAAGAGGAGTATCAGATATGATACTTGTCAATGATAATTTTGCTGCATTGCCGAAAGCCCTCATAGAAGGAAGAAAGACCGTATCTGGAATGAGAGACATCCTCAAACTATATTTGTCAAGAAATTTCGTCCTTGCATTCATGATCGCCCTCGTTTTCGCCTTTTTTGGCAAAATGCCTTTTCTACCTACAGAAAATGCATTCTATGCAATCGCAACCGTTTCTTTTGCTGCTTTTCTTATGGCCATCTGGGCACAACCGCGTGAGAATAAAGGTGCGATATTACCTGATGTACTACATTACGCAATACCCACTGCAGCGATCATGACCTTATTCGGATTCATCATCTATGTGTTATTCTACACCCTGACAATGAACGGTAGCATTGTGATAGAATACACAACTGAACAATTAGCATACCTCGGATGGCCAACATATGATGTGCTACCTCCAGGGGTGGATATACTTACCAGAACAGCCGAGATCAATGCAAGAAACGCAATGCTATTATTCGTCATTCTAGCAGGTATAACACAGATGTTTATGGTCACACCTTACTTCAAATGCTTTTCCGTTGACGGAAATCTACACCATGACATTAGACCTACACTACTGGCGTTCCTTCTTTATGCGTTCGTATATGCTATGTATAACTGGAGTTTCTCTGCTAAACTAA
>JBAZDV010000259.1:0-2635 GCA_041654195.1 Candidatus Methanomethylophilaceae archaeon
CTTTAAGGCACCCACTGTCTCCGGATGAGACTGGCTAAATAATTATACTATTATTAATCTGCTTACTAGGCAACGGTACTGAGTACTGTTTTAAGGTCTAATTTGATACCGGGCCCCATAGTTGTAGTGATATAGGCACTTTTTATGTACTGCCCCTTGGCACCGACCGGCTTCGCTTTGATTATCGCTTCAATAACCGACATCAGATTCTCGTTTAGTTTCGCGGCATCGAAGCTCATCTTACCCAGAGGGAGATGAATAATGGCCTGGCGGTCGAGCTTAAACTCCACACGTCCCTTGCGTGCATCTTCAATCACCCTGGGAAGGTCTTCGGCAGCAACCACGGTACCGGACTTCGGATTGGGCATTAAACCCTTTCTACCGAGAATCTTACCCAGCTTACCGACTTTCCCCATCATTTCCGGGGTAGCGATGGCAGCATCGAAATCCAGCCATCCGCCCTCGATCTGTTTTACAATATCTTCGCTGCCGACATAATCGGCGCCGGCGGTAGTCGCTATTTTCTCCGCCTCACCCTGCGCAAATACCAGTACACGCACCTTCTTACCCAATCCATTCGGTAAGAGGGCAACGCCCCTGACCTGTTGAGTTGCATTTCTCGGGTCTACCCCCATTTTTAAATGCAGTTCAAGCGTTTCATCAAATTTTGCCGTAGCTGTTTTCTTTGCCAGCTCAACGGCTTCTTCCGGCGTGTACGCCTTGTCTTTTTCTACTAAACTGGCTGCTTCTTTATATTTTTTACCTTGTTCTACCATCTTACTCTATTCCAATCCCCATACTTCTTGCGGTACCCAAAACTGTTTGTTCGGCCCCTTCGATATCAATCGAATTCAAATCCTTCGCCTTGATCTGAGCAATTTCCCTTAATTTTTCTTTTGTCAAAACCATGTTGGGTACATGACCGGTATTTCCGGCACCCTTAGGAACAGCCAGCGCCTTCTTTAACAGATCGGACGTCGGCGGAGTTTTCGTAATAAATTTATACGTTCTGTCTACATATACGGTTATCTCGACAGGAATAATAGAGCCGGCAAATTTAGCGGTGCGCTCGTTATATTCCTTGCAAAAACCCATTATATTGACACCGTGCTGACCCAATGCCGGGCCGACAGGAGGTGCAGGGTTGGCCTGACCGGCCGCTATCTGCAATTTAACTATTGCTTTTATTTTTTTCGCCACTTATTTCCTCCAGGAATCCTTAAGAAACCTTTAAATCTTATCTACTTGTAGAAAGTCCAGTTTTACAGGTGTTTCACGTCCGAAAAGCGAAAGTAAAACCTTCACCTTTCCTTTTTCAAGGTCTATTTCATCGACCGTTCCGATAAAATCGATGAAAGGACCATCAATGACCTTAACACTCTGCCCCTGTTTAAAACCCACTTTAACCTTGGGAACTTCAGCTTCCATCTGTTTCATAATCTGCTTAACCTCGTTATCCTGAAGAGGTACCGGTTTATTACCGCCGCTTACAAACCCGGTAACCCCGGGCGTATTTCTTACTATACCCCAGCTAAAGTCGTTCATTTTCATCTGAACAAGGATATAACCGGGCAGTATCTTGCGTGTAATGGTACGCCTTTGTCCGTTTTTTACCTCTACTTCTTCTTCTGTAGGGATAACAACACTAAGTATATCCTGATCGGCATCCATCGAACCGATGCGCTGGTCAAGATTCTTCTTTACTCTTTCCTCGTAGCCCGAATAAGTATGGACAGCATACCACTTCTCTTGATCCACAGCTACCTGCTCTCCTACCTGGGTCGTATTATCTATCTCAAACTCCTCTACTTACGTAGTGAATAACTAACTACCGGTAAATATTTTTTCAATAAGGAAACTGAATACCCAATCTATACCGCCGAGTATAAGCCCGACGATGACGGCAAACAGCAAAACCAAACCGGTCAGATACACGGCTTCCCTTTTGGAAAGCCATGTAACCTTCTTCAATTCGGCTATGATATTGCCAAAGAATTTTAACCTCTGCCCTTTTTTTTCAGCGGGCTGCGTCGTTTGAGCCATAAGTCATACTCCCCGTTAAGGTAAGTACTACTTTACCTCCCTGTGGAGTTGACTGGTACGACAACGAGGACAATATTTCTTCAACTCTAACCTTTGAGGGTCATTCCTCTTGTTCTTTTCTGTCGTATAGGTCCTCTCCTTGCATTCTGTACATGCAAGATGAATTACATTACGAGCATCAGTCTTTTTCTTAGCCATATTATTCTATAATATTGGTAATAGTTCCGGCGCCTACTGTCCTGCCCCCTTCTCTGATTGCAAAACTCAAACCTTTTTCAAGGGCTACCGGATATATCAGTTTTATTTTCATCTTGGTATTGTCACCGGGCATAACCATTTCAACACCGGGCTGTAATTCTATGGAACCGGTAATATCGGTGGTTCTGATGTAGAACTGCGGTTTGTAACCATTGAAGAACGGAGTATGTCTGCCGCCCTCTTCTTTCGAAAGGACATAAACCTCGGCATCGGCATAAGTATGAGGTTTGATGCTTCCGGGTGCTGCCAGAACCTGGCCGCGCTCGATATCTTCACGCTCAATCCCCCTTAAAAGAACTCCTACGGCATCGCCGGGTTCGCTTATATCAAGGAA
>JBAZDV010000260.1:0-2627 GCA_041654195.1 Candidatus Methanomethylophilaceae archaeon
GGACTCGTAGCTACTGGCGACGCATCTTCTGAAGAAGAGATCATTGAGTTCATTAGAGACACTTTTTACGGAAATGAATCGAAACTTTATGGCATCGAAAGTGCAGTGGAGAATGTAGTAGATTTCCTTGTAAAGGAAGAAATGGTCACACGTTCGAATGACAAGATCTATGCTCTTCCATTCGGAAAAAGAGTCTCTGACCTATACATCGATCCTAAATCTGCAGTCATTCTGAGAAACGCAGTCAATAAGATCAAAGATGAAGTAAAGGACTTTCCCATATTGCATGCTGTATCATCTACACCTGATGTCCTTGGCTTATATCCGCGGAAGAAAGATGAGGAAATCTTATCCTCACTGCAGGAAACATGGTGTAATGACCTACTTGTCGATATACCTGAGGACGAGGATTATCAATACGAATATTTTTTGAGCAATATGAAAACCGCAGCGTTGATGATGGACTGGATATCAGAAACCGATGAGGACACGATAACAGACAATATGGGCATCGGACCTGGGGATATCCGTTCAAGGGTAGACATGGTTGATTGGATCTTGTATGCAATGAGTGAGATCGCAGTGATATACAAACCAGAAATTGTAAAGAAACTTCGTCCAATGCTTGTTCGTGTTAGGTATGGTGTAAAAAAAGAACTCATAGACCTTGTGTCATTCAGAGGCGTTGGAAGAGCAAGAGCCAGAATACTTTACGATAACGGCATTCGTACCAGGAAGGATATCACCGAAGTAGATTTCAGTAAATTAGCAAATCTCCCACGTATAGGCCCTGCATTAGCAAAAAGCATGAAAGAACAGGTCGGTGCAGATAACAGAGAGATAAAATTTGTTCCTGATTCGATTGATGAGGAAATAGAGATCAGAAGTCCGACCGTTCGGGACACACCCAAACAGTCGAAACTCCTTGATTTTTAAGTTTATTCGGATAGGATCTTTTTAACAGCTTCAATGTTGTTGGCGCACCTGATCGGTGGCTCACAACTCTTGATGATCGCATCTGGATCTTTAAGTGCATTTCCTGTACAAATGCAGACGACACGTTCGTCTCTGTCTATGATACCCATCTCACGAAGCTTCTTGGCACCTGCCACAGATGCTGCGCTTGCCGGCTCTACACCTATGCCTTCTCTCCTTCCGAGCAATTTCTGAGCAAAAAGTATCTCATCATCGGTAACAGAGGTTGAATATCCACCTGTACTGTAGATTGCTTTGAGAGCCTTCCTTCCGCTAACTGGATTTCCGATCCTTATTGCAGTTGCAATGGTCTCAGGATGGTCCTCTGGAACGAAATCCTGTGTTCCATTCTTAAATGCATTTGCAATAGGCATTGCTCCTGCAGCCTGAATACCCGTGAGCATTGGAACCTTGTCGATCCAACCTACTTCTTGCAGCTCTGTAATTGCCTTATATATCGCCCAAATGTTCGCTGCGTTGCCCACTGGCAAAATGATCCTGTCAGGCACTTCATATCTCAGCTGATCCATTATCTCAAAAAGAACAGACTTCTGACCCTCGGGACGATATGGATTGATGGAATTGAGCAAATACAATTTCCTCTCTTCAGACATTTGTCTTGCCAATGCAAGCGCATCATCGAAATTACCGTCGATCGATATCACTTTGGCTCCAAAAAACAAGGCTTGTGCCAACTTTCCTGCTGCAACCTTTCCTGATGGGAGGAACACAGCACACTTCAATCCAGCCTTAGCCGCATACGCTGCAAGCGATGCGGAGGTGTTTCCAGTAGATGCACAGCCAACGATTTTAGCACCGATCTCCACTGCATGTGAAACACCGACAGTCATACCACGGTCCTTGAATGAACCTGTAGGATTAGCGCCTTCGTACTTGACATAGAGATCTGATATTCCGATCTCTTTGCCAACCGCCTTAACATCATAAAGAGGCGTACCTCCTTCCTTGATCGTGATCGCACGCGAAGCATCCACAGGCATGAAAGGCGCATATCTCCACACCCCGATTGGTGTCTTGGCGAGATCGGATGGTTTCATTTCTTTGACCGGTTCAAGGTCCATCTTGACGGTCAAAAGACCACCACATTTCGGACAGGTGTTGACGTACATATCCTTAACGTCACACCCGCAATCCCAACATACTACCTTATGATTAGCCATATTTAGACCCTCTTACAACCTGTGCCCCAAGTAGTTACCCAGGTATCACAGTGCATATTGTTGTCTTTGTAAAGTTTTACAATTTTTTCGGCAATGATGGTTCCGTCCATCTCCCTTTTGTCAAAAAAAGATATCACACAAGGCCCGGACCCTCCGAGGAAGGAGGCCTTTGCTCCCACAGACATTGCGACCTTCTCCGCCTCTTTCAAGTAAGGAACCAAACGAGTTCTTGCCGGCTCAAATACCGCATCCTGTGCAGACCTTCCTATCAGATCTATATCTCCTGTCTCCATGCCGTGCACCATACATGATGCATTTCCGACATGAAACACCAGATCTTTGACCGTGACATTATGTGGAAGCACCTTTCTCGATTCCATTGTAGAAACCATGATATCCGGCATCGCAACGACAACACCAAGATCTTTTGGTGGTTCGATCCTTACAACCTCGAAAGGCTCATATGAACGA
>JBAZDV010000261.1:0-2295 GCA_041654195.1 Candidatus Methanomethylophilaceae archaeon
CTCTTTGGCCATTGGCGCCATTGTCTCGTCTTTGCCGCATCCCGTCATGATAAATAGCATTAAGATAGCCGCTGCCGTCATGATCCATGATCTTTTCATTTGAGCATCTCCTCTCTATTCGCATTTGTTTTTGTGTAAAAATATATTAACGCCTTCGAAAACAAAATCGTTTCTGTAAAGCAGCACACCGACGCCGCCGCATCTCAGATCATCGTAAGTCGTAATTTCCATGATGTTGAAGCAGAACCTCTCCGGTTTGCTGGTCTTTGCTCCTGATATCGTAATTTCGGCGTGGATGCCGTCATCTTCTTGTACGCCTCTGAGCATTACCGGGAAACGGTTACTGTCCAAGCTCGCCTGCGCTTTAATTGTAACGATGCTTCCAATCCTGACATACAATCCCCTAATGATAATTTTTGCCGTGGCCCCCGGCCAATCAAGATCGCGATATTGAGGGATTTTGCTCAGCCTTTCCAGGGAAACGAGCGGTTCTTTTGTAATCCTTTTGATGGGTGCATCGTAATTTAGTGTTTTTTGGTAGATGTTTCCGCTGATTTTGGCTTCCAGATCAATCTGGGTCAGCGCCGGGCAGTAGGAAAACTGAGTGGTGAAGTAGTTGCAGGTTATGCTTTCTCCTGGCTGTATGGTTTTCTTGTTTTTACAATCCACGGTGATTTCCTGATCGACACCGGCCAAAAATCTGGCCTTGCCCGCTATTTCGTTGATGGTTACGGTAAAGGAGTTATTGTTTTGGATGTGTATCTGCTGGGTGTCGCGATCAACGTCAAAATTCACATCAAAATTCATATCCGGTTTCGCACTGCTGCTGCCCGGCGCCCGCTGCGGCACGGCGGGTTTGGCGGAAGCGGTTTCGCGTCCCTTGTCCAGGAAAGCATTGGCGGGCAACGGGTAGGTTTGCGAAGCCGCTACACGGCCTTCGGCCTGGTTGTACACCTGAAAGGTTACTCTGGATAAGCCGGGGCTTTTCTGAAACGGGCGCGTCAGGTGAAATGTTTTTCCCTGGTTGCCCGCGGGAAGAGCCATATCCTCGCCGGAAAGCAGCGTTTCGCCTCTCCTGTTCTGATATAGGGTTTTTACAACATACAGGTTTGCCGGAATCGATTTGCTGATTCTCAGATCGACATTCCATATGGCGGATTCGCTTCCCGCATTTTCGTCGAGCCTGAAATTGGAATATTGAAAGTCAACGATGTTTGTCGCGGGCCGCAGGATTGTTTTTGAATCGATCTTTAGGTTCTTCAACTGATCGAGAGGCCCCGCACTGGCGGCTGCCGGAAACATCAAAAACATTGCTGCGATCATACCGATCCGGATCAAGGTCTTCTGCATGGCTGCCTCCTTTTTACCTGATGAAAAATACTGAAGATTGAATCTGCGTCTATGGTGAAACCATAGAAACAAGACTTTTGTTTGTCAAGCTGAATGTCCTGTTCCGAATCTCCGCCGTCAAAACGCTTTCAGCCGGCATGTTTGAAGTCGCGTGGGCTATCGGCCTGAAACTCTGGACGCCTTCCTGGCTGCCGCACCAGTTCGGAAAACAGGTTAAACCAAAACGGAACCGTGGCGGACTGAAGCGAATATATTGCAGAAACAGGTTTAAGTATTATTTCTATTGTTTTGTTATTATTGATGATTTATAAACTTCATCAAGAAGACCATCCGTTGTGAAATTAGCGAGTCCTTTCCTTCACGGATATACACTTGCTTTTGCCGTAACCTCTCATTGTCGTTTCTTCTTTGACAAAAACATTATCTTCAAAGGTGAGCGCATACACAAAATCATTCTCGCCGCAATTATAATGCCATATTTCGGTCGTTGTTTCCTCTTGCTGGTAGCCGCCGGTTGTATAGGTATTTGATCGTTTGTATTCAGTCCCCGAAGCGAATGTGCCTTTTGTCTCTTTCTTTTTCCCGGTGATATATTCCGGTTCGCCGCATTTATACAGAACCGCAGCCGTACTTTCACCGCGGGTAACAATTTCTTCACCACAGCGAAAAGCCAGGCTGACGGAGGGGATTGACAGCATGGCAAGACATAACACAGAGAAAATTAGAAAATAAATGGGCTTATTCATTTTGACCCTCCGAACAACTTTATCTTTGAATAAATGGCAACTGAGGTTATAGAATTGAATTAACTTATTATGCTTGATGCTATTGCAGAATGTCAAGATTAAAGAACAGATTAAAGAACAGAAGATTTTGATGACAATTTATAGGGCACAAATTTAGGAAAAAATGAGCGAAAGTCTGTCATGGGGTAGATATAACGAA
>JBAZDV010000261.1:2305-2622 GCA_041654195.1 Candidatus Methanomethylophilaceae archaeon
TAAGCATCCTTTTTGACATGGCTATTCTATTGGTAAAACGAACTTAATATTTTCAGAGGGTATGATTCTATGCCTTATCTATTTTAATTTCTCCCGCTGCATTGTCTTAGGGGTTCTACGGCAAAAAAGGGTATTCCTGTGTCATAGTCGGGATGTGTTTTCTCCCTACCCTGCCGATTTCAAATCAAAAATCAAATGGATTACCAGAAGAAAAAAACAACCCGTTGAAAAACATTTTAAGCAACGTGTTTTTAACCTGCTTTTGATCCAGAAGTGGCAACATAGTGGCAATATTTGACAAAGCAAAGAATAAAGGG
>JBAZDV010000262.1:0-2609 GCA_041654195.1 Candidatus Methanomethylophilaceae archaeon
GCTTTTTCGTACGCGTGTTACAAGAGACAATCCAGAGGGCAAGTCCTTACTTCGAAATGCTTATAGACCTTGGTTCTTTAAGAAGCATTTTGAAGAAATTGAGGGTATTGGCATTGAAAGAGACCTTGCTGGTTTCCCTGTTCTTCAGTCTCCTGAGGGTTTAGACCTTTGGAATGAAGATGACCCGAATATGGTTGCTTTACGGTCACGAGCGGAAGAGCTTGTAGCTAATGTTAGACGAGACAGTGAGGAGGGCGTGCTTCTCCCATATGGGTGGGACCTTAAGCTTTTGACGTCTGGTTCCTCAAGACAAATTGATATTGGAACTACAATCGAGCGTTATGATAACAGAATTGCGATTACAATGCTTTCTGATGTTATCTTACTTGGTAATAAGTCAGGTTCATTTGCATTGGCTGATACAAAACAGTCTATGCTTGCAGCTTCGTTACAATCTCAGCTTCTTAATATTGCTGATGTATTTAATACGGATGCAGTACCAAGACTTTTTCAGGCAAATAATATTGTAGGTCTTACAAGCCTTCCTAAGATTGTTCCTGGACAGATTCAAACACCGTCTCTTAAGGAAGTTGCCTTGATTCTTCGTTCAATGGGCTTGAAGATAAATGATGACCGTGACCTACAGAACTATCTCAGACGTATTATGAATATGCCTGAGCTTAGCGAAGAGGAACATAAGGCAATCTATAGCTCAAGTGCTAAAAACCCTAATAACGCGGGTAATGAAGAAACAACGACTGACCCTGTAGATGACACTTCTCAAAAGGACCTTGAACAAAATGATATGAACTATACGGGAGGTGAAAACTAATGGACATAAAAAGAGGTGTTGGAGTAATTGTAATGCAAGGTAGCAAGGTTCTTACTGCTACACGAACAGATGATGGAACTATCTGTGGTCCAGGTGGTCATCTTGATGGCGGCGAGGATTTGAAGACAGCAGCTCTTAGAGAGACTGAAGAAGAGTTTGGTATAGTTCCTACAGAGCTAGAACTTCTTGGGGAACTTTCAGGCATGCCTGAAGAGTACTGTAATTCTACTGTATACCTTTGCACTCAGTATGAAGGTACACCGGTTGCGGATGGCGTTGAACAGAAGTCTGCTAACTTTGTAGAATTAAGTGACCTTCTTGAAGCAGATAACTTGTTCTTACCTTTCAAAGCTTCATTAAGCTTATTGCAACAGAAGAACATGTCAATAACTACTACTTTCAAAGTTGCTAAAGCAAATGACAGTGAGGGTCTTGTAAGCGGTTGGGCTAATGTAGCAGTTAATGCTGATGGTAGTCTGCCCTTGGATTGGCAAGATGACATCATAAGGCCAGAGACCCTTGAGAAAGCAGCTATCAACTTTATGATGGACTATCGTGGCAGCGGGGCAATGCATGAAGGCGATTCTAAGGGAATTGTTGTAGAATCTATCGTGTTCACTAAAGAAAAGCAAGCTGCGATAGGCATTCCAGAAGGCATTATTCCAGAAGGCTGGTTCATTACTGTCAAAATACTTGACCCTGTAGTTTTTGAGCAAGTAAAGAACGGTACATTCAAAATGTTCTCTATTCAGGGTCACGCAAAGCGTGTTGAGCTTTAATGTTATTATTTACAACCAATCAGCGTATAATATAATTAGGAGGTGAGTTTGGATGCCATACTTACTTGAAGACTTGGTCGTTGACCGGGTCGACTTAGTTGATGAAGGAGCCAATTCGGCTGCTTTCATAGAACTTTTTAAGAGAAAGGAGCGAAAGGAATCTATGGACTACAAAGAAGTCATCGCAAAGATGAGTCCTGAGCAGGGGAAGCTTGTTCAAGCTGAACTCGATAAGTTAGCTGGAGAAGTTACCAAGGCTAAGGAAGATTTGGCAACAGCAACCACTGAGCGCGATGAGGCAAAGAAGCAGCTTGACGAAACCAACGGAAAGCTTGAAACGGCAAATGACGATTTGGCAACAGCTAAATCAGAACTTGATGCGTTAAAGCAGGACGAAGGTAAAAACGGTGCTGCTAAAGCAGCTTTCGATGAGGAAGAGACTATGAAAGCCATGCCTAAGGAAGCTCGTGAGCTGTTTACCAAAATGAAAGCTCAGAAAAATGCAGCTGAAGAAGAGCTGCGAAAAGCTAAGGATGCTGAGAAGCATGCGGATGCGGTTGCTAAGGCGGCTACTTTGAAATCTTTGCCAATCGAACAGGCTAAGCTCGTAGAGCTTGTGAAGGGTGCCACACCCGAAGTTCTTGAACTGCTTGCCACCGTTGCTACTGCAATGGATGAAACAGTTCTCGGCGAAGTTGGTAAGAGCAAGGCTGGTGCGGGTACGGCTTCCACAAGCAACGAAGCATGGGCCCAGATTGAAGCTAAGGCTGACGAGGTAGCGAAGAAAGACAGTATTTCCAAAGCCAAAGCAATCTCAAAGGTTGTGAATGAGAATCCCGACCTTTACAAACAATATCTACAAGGAGGTGCGAACTAATGCTTACTGCTTATGAAATCCCTGGAAGTCAGTTTAGTCTTCCGGCAACAACTGCAATTGGCAGATATCGCTTTGTCTCCATTGATGCTACTGGTCAGGCAATTCAGGCTACAGCTAGTAC
>JBAZDV010000263.1:0-2606 GCA_041654195.1 Candidatus Methanomethylophilaceae archaeon
AGGTTTTGTTTTTGGTAGCATCTTGGTAATCTTTTTCAACATGGTTATTTTTAATTACTACCTTGTTTGGGCCGGTCAAACAATCGAAGGATACAATCCAATTATGGGAATGGAATTTGAGATTCCAATCGGTATATTACTGCTAGTTGTATGTGCCGGATTATCATATCTATTAGTCCGTTCTTCACGAAAGAAACCAAAGGAGGAGAAATATGACTTGGGAGCTTAATTTCTTGGAGTGGCTCACTAGAGCTAACGCCAACCCATCATTTGATTGGCTAAGTTGGATCCTCGATGTTTTTTCACTAGCTTGTGATAAAGGTTTAATTTGGATTCTCGCTGCAATCATTATGTTGTTTTTCAAAAAATGGAGAAAAACTGGCCTAGTACTCGGTTTTGCTTTAGTGGTTTTTGCTATGTTGGGCAATAATATCATCATCAAGTATTCTTTCCAAAGACCCCGTCCTTTCGAAATTGGAATTATTGGTCAAACTCTTTTTGAAAGAGTAAGTCACTGGATGCTTCCAAGTGGTAGTTCTTTCTTAGGCTTTTTTGAAGTTCCTGATTCCTATTCATTCATGTCAGGTCACTCATTCTCATCAGCCTTATGCGCTACGATAATTTTCTGCTATCATCGCAAGACTGGTATTGTGGCTATCGTTGTAGCAACCATTATTGCTTTTTCTCGCCTCTATTTTGGCGTTCATTATCCCACTGATGTTATCGCAGGAATTATCTTTGGAGCCGGTTCAGGTATCCTGTCCATCTTCTTAGCAAATAAGTTCTACGATAGAATCGTTGCTTGGGTCGCTAAGGTATTTAAAAAGAAAAAGCAAGAAAACGCTTAATTTTTGGATTAGTTTATGTTCAGAACCTTTCTTTAAACGAGAAAGGTTTTTTATTAATAAAAAGGTCCAAGACTAATCCTGGACCTTGATGATTCATAGAGTCGAACTTAAATTCGAGAAAGAGTGATTGTCGCACTGGAAGAGGAGAGGCTATCAATAGTGAATGACCAACCAAGGTTAGTGTTACTATTAAGCTTTCCTGAATTGACAAATTGAGAAGCATAGGTACCCATTGTGAAGGTATCGCCAAGTTTAAAGAGATCACTTGAAGAGAGATTTTCGGTTGGCCTATAACTCGAGAAGGAATCCTCTCTAATTAATTGCAATAGATTGTAGTCAGCATAGCTTGATCCTAATGGAGAAATATAATCTGCTGCTTCGGAGGAATAGTAGGTGTTTGACATCGCAGTGAGGACATTTCCAGCCAGAACATTACTCGTCAAACTAGTGCTGTAGTTACCAGCTATATATCTCGTCAATCGAGCATCAACATGCCATAAACGAATCCCTGGAGTGGTTGGTCCCTTTGGATATCCACCACCATATTGATGGGTGGCATCAAATTCATTCAAACCAGTTGGAGTGTATAACTCAAGGAGCATATATTCGTCAAAAGGAGAATTATAGGTATTAAAGCTAGGAGTTAAAAGAATTAAATCATGGGTGCTTTGGAAGTCGCCAATGGTGATAGTTGCACTGGACATGGGAATATAAGGTTTAGCCCAGCCAGACGCCATCACTGAATATGGATCATGGCCACCAACATTATAATCTTGCATTGAGAAGCCACCGGCAGGATTGTATTGGCTGCTGTAATCGTAGTAATCATCTAAACCCAAGACGTGGCCCATTTCATGAGTGAAGGTATGGGAATCGACATTACAGTAAGAAGTATCACCACTTGCGTAAGAAGATCCAGCACGGCTTGAAGCAGTGATGCTTCCATACATGAAGTCATATGAGGCCCAGAAGAACACGTTTGGACCTGGGCTGGCAATAGAGTTTAGAGAAGTTTTTTGCAACCAGAAGCAATATGCCCACATGTTACCATCATCAATAGATTCATCGTTTGTCAAAGCACTATAATCTGGTGAGCCATAGATAAGCATGATGCCATCGAGATAACCATTATCATCCCGGTCATAATCACTTCTTGATTCGCTGGGGTTGTTATAGAAGTACCAGTTTGTGGCAGACTCAACAAGCATTGAGGTAAGATCGCTTCCATCAGTCTCGCTATAGTAATAGGTAGAAAGCTGGTTGGCAGGATACCAATCGGTCACGGTTCCTTCAAGAGTGAGGGTGCCTTTTGATTCTTCTTCGTAGAAAGATTTAACGCTGTTCCAGCCAGTTTCGGCTTCAGTGCCAAAATAGGCTTTTTGTAAGTCGGAACGGACATTAGATTTCTTAGTTTCCGAGGTGATATAGGTGCTTGAATCAAGGAACCAAACCGGGATGACTAATAGTTTGCCAGTTCCAACGGTGGGGCAACTATCAATGTTGTAAACGTTATTTTCAACGTAATCCATATAAGTCGATTGAAGGGTTACTTTTTCAACTTCAGGGGCCACGGAAACGGAAACGGAACAGGTAGCAGTAAATCCGCCATCTTCAGATGTCGCAGTAATGGTGGCAGTGCCCTCGGTAAGACCGGAGACAACTCCATTTGCAACTGTAGCCACAACTTCATTGCTGGAATCCCAAGCGACATTCTTATTTGAAGTATTGCTTGGCGTAAAAGTAACAACAAGTTGACTA
>JBAZDV010000264.1:0-2599 GCA_041654195.1 Candidatus Methanomethylophilaceae archaeon
GATTGGGGTGAAAGTAGTGTGCATACCGGGTAAAATTAAGGATTTCTTTGTACTTTTACATATCAAAAAACCCAAAACCATGAAAACCATCCGTTTAACCGCTCTTACTTTCGTTCTGCTAATCAGCAGCATTTCATTACAGGCGCAACAGGCTCCTGAAGCTCCTTATGCTAAAGAGATCAAAAAGATAGCCAATCAGGTGCAAAATAAATGGAACGTTCCCGCTATGGCACTGACCGTAGTAAAAGACGGAGAAACCGTTTTCGCCGACGGGTTGGGAACCCTGAGGGCTGAAAAAGGATCTCCCGAGGCCAATAAATACACTTTATTTGTCAATGCATCCACCAGCAAAGCCTTTACCGCAGCTTTACTGGGAATGATGGTAGACCGGGGTTACGTTAAATGGACTGATCGCGTGGTGGACCACCTGCCGGATTTCAGGTTGTATGATCCCTGGGTCACGGAGAATTACCTGGTCCAGGATATTATGAACCATAAAACAGGATTTCAGCCGCAGGCAATGGACGTTATTCCGGCCCTGGGTTACGGCAGGGACGATCTTTACAGGATGTTCCGTCTGGTTAAGCCTACTTACAGCTTTAGAACAACTTACGCCTATTGCAATGCACTTTATACCATCGCAGCCCGTATTGTTGAAAAATACACGGGGCTGACATGGGAAGAAGCAATTGAAGAATATATTTTCAAACCGCTTGATATGGAGCATTCCACCACAGGGAAAGACCATTATTTCTCGGCAGACAATTTTGCCTACGGGTACCGTCTGAGTAAAACGGAAAAAGGGTTGCGGTTGACTCCCAGGGATGACAGGGAAGATTCCTACGACTGGATGCAGGCAGTTTCTCCGGCCGCTTTTATTATGTGCAATGCCAACGATATGGGACAGTGGATGAAAATGTGGCTGAACAAAGGGAAATACGGAGAACAACAAATTCTTACAGAGAAAACCGTAGATTATTTATTCAGTCCTCAGACCATTTGCAGCTGGGACGAGGAAAGAGTTGTTCTTTATGCCCAGGGATGGCGAGTGGAACAAGGTGTGCAGGGAAAACTTATTAACCATACAGGATTGGCAGGTGGTTACACGGCCTGGGTGGTGCTGGTTCCGGAAATGAATTTGGGTATAAGTGTGCTGATGAATCAGGGTTCTACAACATCTCCCCAGACAGCCATTGTCCGGCAGATCATTGACATGTACCGGGGGATAGATTCGGACTGGATAACAAAAATATATGAAGAATATATGCAGCCCCTCGGAGAACGCAGACCAAGAGTTGAGAAGGAGGTGGTTCAAAAACTTGAAAACAAGGTTTATACAGGGTGTTATTTCAAGGAATTGTTCGGACAGGCTTCCGTGTATGAAGAAAACGGAGACCTCCGTTTGCAGATAAACGATATAGATGCTTTACTGGAACACGTTACAGGCAATACGTTTCATTTCCATGCAAGGGATGAATCGTTTGATATGACATTTGTGATAAATGAAAATACCGGTCAGGCAGGTAGTTTTACCATTGATTTTGGAGACGATCTGGGACCGTTCGTGAGGGATTATAAATGAAAAGAAGAGCTAACATAGCAGTTATTATGGCAGCCGGGCGCGGAGCGCGGCACGGGACGAACCTGCCCAAGCAGTATATGGAATTGAAGGGAAGGCTGGTTTTGGAAAGAGCAGTAGATGCTTTTGAAAACCATCCGGACATAGATCAGATCGCCTTGGTGGTAGACTCTGAAGAAATAGAACGGGTTGGTAAAATGGTTTCTGATAACGGATGGAAAAAAGTTACCGACATTCTAAAAGGAGGGAAAGAAAGGTACCAGTCCTCCCTGGCGGCAGTAAAAGCATTTTCCAACAGACCGGAGGACAACATCATATTGCATGATGCAGCCCGGCCGCTGGTAAGCGAAAGGATTATATCGGATGTGGTTGCTTGTTTAAAACAGCACAAAGCTGTGGGAGTGGCGGTTCCCGTTACAGATACATTGTTTTTTACAGGACCGGCTAACGAACACGTGATCAGGGTCCCGGAAAGGGATTTGTTTATGAGGGCCCAGACGCCCCAGGCATTTCGCATATCTGTGTTAAAGAAAGCGTATGAATTTGCCCTGGCAGGACCCGCTTTTACAGCCACAGATGATTGCGGGGTGGTAAGACGGTATATGCACCGGGAAAAGATTCACATTGTACGTGGAGATGAAAAAAACAGCAAGATCACTTATCCCGGGGATCTGGAGATAATGAGCCATTGGTTGGAATAAAACGTTACTCCACAACAAATTCAAGGTTGTTCTTTTGTATCCAGCCTAAAAGTTCCGGGGTGAGATCTATCCGGTGGGAGCGGGAAAAAAGTTTGACAGCCATTTTGTTTCCTTTGTCTTTAAGCACAAAATGTACGGTGATTTTTCCCGGGTTACCGGCAAGTATGTTGACCAGTTCCTTTCTAAAGGATGCATTGATCTGTTCCACATCCAGGTAAACGGTCATGGCATTTAGTGTCTCTTTGGCATTAGCCAGAAGAGATATCCCCAATATCCGGACTTCTTTTTCCTTTGGCCCTTTATCCTGAATAGGGCCGTT
>JBAZDV010000265.1:0-2592 GCA_041654195.1 Candidatus Methanomethylophilaceae archaeon
CCGCTGTTCTTTAAGTTTGTGTCGTTGTAACATATTTTCACCACCTTCGTGTAGCTTATACACATTATAACGTGCAATTTTTGCACTTGTCAAGCATTTATGTAATATTTTTTCACAAATATTGAAATAGTCCGGACGTGCCGTTATTCTTACACTTAAAGGGGTGTGCTGTATGGACACAATCGGGAGACGATTAAGATATTTGCGAGGCATTAAGGGAATTACTCAAGATATGCTAGCAGAGGCAATAACGGAGAACAGGGCTTCTATTGCTAATTGGGAAAATGACCGTTCGGAGCCATCGGCAAATGTTATAGTGGCACTAGCTGAATTTTACGAAGTTTCAACAGATTTTATTCTTGGTAAAAATCCAGAAATTGTGGCCGAGGAAGGCTTGTTTTACGGCCTAGACGAAGAGGAGCAAAACGCAATAAGAGGTCAAGCCGATTTCTACCGTTATAGGAAAAAACTCCCAGAGGATAGCGGAGACGGCTCGCGTGGTTACCCATCTACAGGCAAAAATGGAAAAGAACCCCGAATGAAGAAAGCCAGGTAGGGGGAAAGGCCAATATTCAGGGAAATATTGTTTTATTTACAAAGGATAGGGATTAATCATAGCAAGCACTGCCTACCAATGGGCAGTTCTTCTGTTTAAGGAGGGCATAAATGCACAATAATACGCCAAACATGAAATACTATATAGAACCGGAAAAACCTTTCTACAAGAAGATACCTGTTGTCCCGGCAATAATCCTGCTGATGCTCATAGGAGCCTGGGCCTTTAGGTGGGATTATAAAACAACGCAAACAATAGATGACGTCAAAATAATACATAAAGTTGACCGCTGGACAGGTGATCGTTGGTGCGAGTTATATTCGTTAGGCATAAGCGGCGCGGAAGTAGCGTGTGGCGATATTGAAAATAGGCGTACCAGCGCCACCGCCATATGGTACATTGCTTTCTTGTCTACCGCCGGGGTAATTGTATATAAGGCTCGAAGGAGTGATTGAGTCATGAACCCAAAACGCATAATATCCTTACTGCTAATATTTGTCCTATTATTATCCTTTCCTTTTTTATCTGGCTGTGCAGATAATTCCTCGCAAACTACGGCCCCGCCACAATCTCAGCATACATATGTGGGCAGCATCAACAGCGACAAATACCATAAGCCAAGCTGCCGATGCGCCGGGAATATATTGCTGGAGAATGAAATCTGGTTCAGCAGCAAGGAAGAAGCAGAGGAGGCGGGATATATACCCTGCCAGGTTTGCAGACCATAGCAAGGGAGAACGCAGCACATGAAGAAGCAATTAACCGGCAAAATCATAGAAATAGAAAGAAGCGTAAAATACAAGCTGGTAGTTAATATGGGGTGGGACGAAGAAACCAAATCATACCCACGCAAATCCCGAATATTTTACGGTACTAAGCGGGAAGCAGAAGCCTATCTAAGAGATTGGATTCATTTGCTAGAGAACCCGGAAGGAGCAAAGGCCACTGAAACGGTTGGAGAATGGCTGGATTTTTGGCTGGAAAACGATGTGCCGGTATTATTGGAATGGGAACAAAACACTACCAGAAGGGCTAAAGGAATAATCAAGCATAATCTAAAACCCAATATCGGGGATATGATTCTGGCAGATTTAACCGCAGACGATATATTAAATATGTATAAAAAACTCAGTGTAGACGGGGGACGCTATGGGAAAAACCTATCTAAGCGCTCTATTCGTTATGTGCATACTATCTTAAATCAATCGCTTAACCAGGCAGTAGTCCGGGGTAAAATTGAAGAAAATCCGGCTAAAGGCTTAACCCCTGCAAATAAAAAAGGGAAACCCCAGGATAGCTGGGTGGTTATGGACGGAAAAGAATTGGATAAATTCCTGCAAGATATTAAAGGGCATATCGACTACTCGCTAATTTTTGTTGATTCCTATACAGGGCTTAGACAATCTGAAATATTAGGCTTAACATGGGAGAAAATACTGTGGGATAAATTTCTAATCTGCGTAACCCAGGCATTGCACAAGATATATGAAGAAGAAGTGGAAGTTAAGGAAAACGAAATAGAGGAAGGTTTTGAATTAAGGCCACGCACTAAAAATGAAACCAGTACCCGGGAAGTAGATGTTTCCGAAAGAGTTATAGAGGTATTAAAAGTGCATAAGAAGGCGCAAGAGGACAAAGGCATCAACACGGAGCCAGGGGCACTTGTTTTTACCGAGCCGGACGGTAGCCCCCTGGACGCCGATAACTTTGCCGGAAGGTTTAGGCGGCTCGCCACCAGGCACGGCCACAAAGGAATGACATTCCACCATTTAAGGCATACTCACGCCACTATCTTATTGTCCGATGGCGCATATATCAATGAAGTATCAGAGCGCCTCGGTCACGCCGATTCTAAAATCACATTTTCCATTTACGGGCACGTTCTCCCTAAAAATCGTCGCAGATTAGCAGATCGCTTTGACGAATTGGTATCTCAAGAACCCCCAAAGTGAGAGTGCAAATTTAGTGCAAAAGAACATATGTTCATGGGTTATTTAAGGTGTTTTGTGGGCAATACAGAAAAACAAAAAACCCCG
>JBAZDV010000266.1:0-2583 GCA_041654195.1 Candidatus Methanomethylophilaceae archaeon
AGCCATTTCAGAAGTTCCGTAGATGTCGAAGGCTTTGATGCCCATGCTTGACTCGATATGATTTCTCATGCCTTCGGTCCATGGTTCTGCGCCAAGAATTGCAATTCTTAATTTTGTGTCTCTTTTGATGTCAATTCCCATTTTTCTTGCGACATCACCCATATGGACAAGATATGACGGTGTACATGCGATTGCGGTGACACCAAGATCCATCATCAATTCAAGCTGGCGTTCTGTACCTCCGGTGCTTGACGGTAGAACGGTCGCACCTACTTTTTCAACACCATAGTGGAGTCCAAGACCGCCGGTGAATAGTCCGTATCCATACGATACCTGTACGGTGTCCTCGTTTGTGATACCAATTGAGGTAAGCGATCTTGCCAACGATTCAGTCCAGTAGTCAAGATCTTCGCGGGTATATCCTACAAGGGTAGGTTTTCCAGTGGTTCCGGATGAGACATGATATCTTACAATGTCACATTTCGGCACAGTGAACATTTTTGTGGGATAGTTGTCTCTTAGGTCTTTCTTATACATGTATGGGAGTTTAACGGCATCTGCCAAACTGACAATGTCATCTGGATGAACGTTATTTGCCCTCATTCTGTCATGGTAGAACTGATTAAAACTGTAGAGGTTGTTGATAAGTGATTTAAGACTTTTATACTGCAGTTTTTTTAGTTCTTCTTTAGGCATACATTCTATCTTTGGGTTCCAGTACATGACCGACCTCCGCTGAGTTCACATTATATCGCACATAGTTATATACTTTTCAATGACTGGCATATGTCGATAAATTTCAACAAGTATTGATGTTTCGTCAATCATTGAAATAATTTTGAACGACAGTTTGAATAACTTTCATTGTATCATCACGGCAATGACCATTGCATCGGACGTTCATACGTTGTTAGATACTGTGCGCATTTATGCAGACAGTGTTACCATGGAAATAGCTGACAGACAGAATGATCCAAGATCAATGTGTTTTTGGAATATCCATAATAGGGTGAAGGTCACTGAAGAGATACTTACGTTTTATGAGAAGTCATGGGGTAGCGAAGTTTTTCCAGAGGTGGATGATGAAATTGAAGGTGAACTTGTGGAACGTGTGATCACAGTCACTAGAGATATGTTCGTCGATGTGGTCTCGATGGTGGAGAAAGCATCCAAGGATGCTATCAGCATCTATTCAAAATCAGGGATAGGGGAAGCATCCATGGAAGGTAGGAGTCATTTGTATCTTAGGACTATCATCGAGACAACGGCAGATCTTGGACTGATAAACGAAGTGACATTTGCGGAGTGGGATGACATTCTTGTCATGAGGAATCTTGCGGCACATAATAATTCAATCTCAGATAGGTCAAAAAAATATACCATTGGTAATATCGTTATATCGATGAGGCCGAATCGGATGATGAAAGGCCCCTTGAATACATTCGTTGTTTTGACAGACAGAATAGTAACCTTGTTCTATTCCTGGATCAAGATCCTCGATGATAGGTTTTGATTATTTCTTTATGCCTTTCTCTGCCATGCCTACTGCGATCTTGATCATTTTCTGCATGCAGGGTTCAGCATAGAAGTCTTTTCTTAAGGTCAGTGCCTCGTACATATCGTTAGGATTCTTTCCCTTGAGGTCGTCAATAGATCTGATGCCAAGGAGATACAGTCCAAGACAGCATTTTTCACTGACCGAAGGTAATTTTCGAAGTTCTGCAATTACATCTTCCTGTTCACTCATAAAGTGTAATCGGCATTCATAGAGATATATTACTATGTATTCGGCATTAATTTTTACTGTTAGGTGTATTACCATACAATGAATGATCAAAAGGAAGTGTGGGATGAGTTCTACAGAGCTAACAATCGTCCATGGCGAGGAGTATCCGATCTTAGCAATTTACCATTTCCTGCAGTCGGACATATTTTGGAAATAGGATGCGGCAACGGTAAGACCATCGCCGCGTTAATGAGAAAGGGGTATAAGGTGTCGGGTGTAGATTTTTCTCAGGCTGCAATTGATTCATGCAAGAAACAGTTCAAAGATATTGATCTGAAAGTTGCATCTGCAGATCACCTTCCTTTTGATGATCAAATGTTTGACGGCGTTATTGTTTTTCACGTGCTGGAACATTTAGAATTCCATGAATTATTAAGAGCAGTTTCAGAATCTTCGAGGGTATTGAAATATGGTGGGCACATACTTGTGAAAGTATTTTCCCTGGAGGATATGCGTTCTGAAAAAGGTGAAAAAATAAACGATTCAACAATGATCAGAGGAAATGGGATAAGATATCATTATTTTACTGAGAATGAGCTTCGTTCGTTATATTTTGCCGGGGAAATTGTAAAATTAACGACCAAAGAAGAATTTACAAAATTTGGTAAAAAACGGTCTAGGATCGAGATGGACTTTGTTAAATGTTAATAGTTTTGAGATGCCGCAGAAAAAAAAAACAAATGCCAAAAAATAGGCATGTTTTGTGAATTTTAAAAATTATTTTACAGCAACACTTTAAATAATAATTGTCTTCACGATAGGCATGAAATGCCCAAAATGTGGTCATGAAAATCCGG
>JBAZDV010000267.1:0-2582 GCA_041654195.1 Candidatus Methanomethylophilaceae archaeon
AGAAAAGCTGTTCAAACAAATAATGGAATACAAGGAGGAAGATAATGCTGCACATACGGATTGACTTCGAAACAAACGACAATAGTGCGTTCGCTGGTGACGATGAGTCGTGCAGAGCAGCGGTGGCACGCTTACTGACCACTACGGCCGCTAATCTTCTGGAGCCTGGTAGATATGGGTCCGACGACTATTATCCTTTGCTGGATGTGAACGGCAACAACTGCGGAAGCATCTGGTTGGATGAAGTGGAGGATGAGGATGGGGATTAAAACTAGAGTCTGCATCACCTGCGGTAAAAAATATAAACCAAACGGTAACAGGCAGAGGTATTGTAGCATTTGCGGGCAGCAGCATGCACGAGAACTACGCAATGCCAGTCATAGGCGTTATAGGCAGATGCACAAAGCAGCACCACAATCTAGGGCATGTATTCGCTGCGGTGTTGATTATATTCCTACCAGCTCAAATCAAAAGTATTGTCAGGTTTGTGGAATCATACATACAGGAGAGTGGCTTGCGAAGTACAATGCCGCGCGGCAAAAGAAGATAAAAGAGTCTCCTGAATTGCAGCGTAAACGCTTAGAGGCACAACGAGCCAGAAACGAAGCCCTTAGGTATGACCCCTCTGCGCGGCTACAAATGAGAGTAACCAGAGCCAAAGAGTACGCTAGACGCAGAATAGATCCAGAACATGTGGCTCAAATAAACAACTCAGTAGCGCTATATCGGGCCAGAAGGAGCGATGCCCTGGATGCAGTGCCCTTTTTCCAGGCAATGGCCATAACATCTGAGGTGCATAGGGGGGATCTATGAGTAGGCAGGATAAGGTGTGTATTACATGCAAGCAGACATATACACCAACCAATAATGGTCAGAAGTATTGCCCCGTGTGCGGTGCTGCGCGTAGAATGGCGTTGAAGCACGAGGCAGGTACAAGGTGGCGGCAGAGACATAGGGCAGCACCACAAGCGAAGATATGTCTAAATTGCGGTGTAACGTACATTCCTGCCAGTGCAGTACAAAAGTACTGCCTTGATTGCAGAGAGAGGGTCCGTAAAGACTATAACATTGCAAAGTGGGCGAAGATAAAACAATCGCCTGAGTTGTTGCAGGCGTCTAGGGATGCCGGCAAACGATTTCACGAAACGCACAAGCATACTTCTGAATATACGTCCAGAAGAAACGCGTCTGCAAAAAGGACAAGGGAGGCGCGTAAAAACGATCCTGCAAGGATGGCTAAATTTAGGATAAATCTTAGCATCAGATGGGCGGAACGTTGTAATGACCCTGAAGTAAAATGCCGGCAACAGATAAAGCATGCCAAGTTATACGATAAGGGCCGGACTGATCCAGAGTACATGGCACTCCGCAATAGCAAAAGGGCTCTGAACTGCGCTAAAGAAAAGGAGGGGCTTAACGCAGTACCCTTCTTCCAGGCAATGGCCGCAGCGGCGGCAATAAACGATAAATAATAAAGCATAAAGGAAACAAATATGAAAAACTCGGTAAAAATCGAAACAATAAAGTTACAGCTGATGGAATTCAAAAAGGCGTGGACCGCTGGTTTTGAGCAAATAGTAAAGGCCGCCGAAATATATGTGCGGGCGCTCAACACCTCGACAGCCGATGCCAAACTCATGTTCGAGACCTCTTTTCCAGAGGTACCCAAAACAGTGTGGTTCAATCTCGAAAAGGTGGGGCGCCACGAAATGCATTATCTGCTGCTCATGGACGCGTCACCTGCGGGCATCCGTCTGCGCAGGATACCGTACGTTGAACAGGAGCAGGCTATGACCAACGGTCTGAGCGTGTTCTGCAACGATGGTAAAATAGTGCGGAAGCGTGTCTCAGAGCTTTCATATACTGAGGCACTCAGAGCCATATCCCCAGCGCATATTAGGAGTAAGGCAGAACAGGAAGACATGCTTCGTAAAGAAGATATCATGCGCAAAAAGGCCACCAAGTCAGAGGTGCTGACATGGGGCATCGTCACGGCAAGAAACAAGAGCAGCCTGTATATCTACAAACCAACACGGTTCACGAAAGCCGAGTTGCTTGACATCATAGCAAAGATGAAATAAGGCTGCTGGTACCTGTGGGGTTGCCTTACGGTGCCCCACAGGGATTCTTACGATATAAACGGAACCATATAAGGAGCAGATTATGAGGAGAGAAATCATGACACCAAATCTACTACCGTACATTACAATAATGTTAGAGGCGCTGACACCTCGCCCTGACAGCAGGCATTTCACCCCGTCCGAACCTGTGGGTAGGGCGCACAGGCTTAAGAATAAAGCCAAGCTGCAAAAGGCATCAAGGAAAAAGAACAGGGCCAAAAAATAAGAGCAGCCTGTATATTTATAAACCAACACGGTTCACGAAAGCCGAGTTGCTGGACATCATAGCAAAGATGAAATAAAGTAAACGTGCTTGCAGTGGCTGGTTTATATCAGCCACTGCATACCATAATGAATGAGGCAATTAAAATGGACATATTGACGGTAGAAGATATTGCGCGGTATCTTACTAACATCACTTGACATATAGAACCTCATAGTATATAGTGTTATTATGAAAAC
>JBAZDV010000268.1:0-2579 GCA_041654195.1 Candidatus Methanomethylophilaceae archaeon
TATAAAATTAAAATGAATAAACGTCAGACACTTTTGCTGTCTCTTATCCATATTCGGAGATGATTATGAAAAAGAAAATATCCATATTATTAATCATAATGTTCATCTGCATTTTTACTATGTGCGGCACATCCTCAGCCTCATCACCTGATGTTGATGAAGCTATACAAAATGCACTTGATTATATCACTACCGCCCAATTCACTGACGGAGGATTTGCCGAATCCAATATGGTAGAGGGATCTATTGGAACCACATGGTTTGCTGTCACTGCCATTTCATCGGCAGGTGAAAACCCGCAAACCTGGAAAGTGAATGGAACTTCCCCTCTCGACTACTGGAATTCGCTTCAGGATGATTCGGATGGGACAGGGGAGATGGCAAAAAAAATCACGTATCTCGTTTTATTTGGAATAGATCCACACAATTATAATGAACATGATTATGTGGCCGATTTAAAAACCAAGGTGAAATCCAGTGGGAAAATTGGAGACTTCATCTATACAACATACTGGGGTATCTTCGGTCTGGTTGCCGCAGGTGAAGACGTAAGCACATCTGTTGCATGGTTAAAACAACAGCAACAGTCTGACGGAGGATTTGCTTGGGCTGAAGGCGGTGTTTCTGATAGTGATGATACGGCCGCTTCGATAATGGCACTTATCGCAGGGGGGGTAAACCCGAATGATCAGGTCATCACCAAAGCAGTTCAGTATCTTCGTGATGTCCAAGAACCTACTGGGGGATTTAACTACGGCTATTACTCTGAGAGTAATCTTGCTTCAACGGCATGGGTAATTCAGGCTTTTGCTGCCTGCGGAGTTGATCCGGTAACCGTGACCACAAACGGAAATAGCCCTGTCGATTATCTACTTTCCCTCCAGCAGGCTGACGGTTCATTCAAATATACCGAGTACGTTGTCGACAGCCCTGTAAGTATGACTGCTCGCGCAATCACGGCCTTGACCGGTAAATCCTACCCTATTCTTCCAAGTCAGAACGGATATAATATTAGAAGCAGTGCTTATGCAGACGTAATATCTGAAACACCCGCACCAATTTCCTCACCAGAAGTAACAACTACACCAACAGATACAACTCCGCCAAGTGAATGGGAACCAGTCACAATTACTGATGACTATGGATACACAGTTACCATCACCGAGAGACCTAAACGGATCATATCACTCGCTCCGGCAAATACCGAAATTTTGTTTGCCCTTGGTCTTAATGACTCGATTGTCGGCGTAACCGAGTATTGTAACTATCCAGAGGAGGCAACAACCAAACCCATCATCGGTGGTTATACCACCGTGAACGTTGAGCGTGTAATTACCCAGGCCCCTGACCTTATCGTCGCCTACTATGGAAACGGAGAGGACCTGATAAATCATCTGAGAAATCTTGGATACACTGTTATCACACTGAACTCGGACAGTGTTGATGGTACACTTCAGGACATAGAACTTGTCGGGCAGGCAACCGGAAAAACAGCCGAAGCAGAAGAACTCGTTGACAACATGCAATCTCGAATCAATGCAGTCAAAGAAAAACTGAAGGGGGTAACAATCACACCACTGACAATTCACTGCATGTGGATAGATCCGTTATGGGTCTCGGGAAACAACACATTTCAGGATGAGATGATAAAAGTCGCCGGCGGTGAAAATGCGTTCACTGATGTAGAGGGCTGGGGAGTGGTAACGCTGGAACGTCTTCTGACCACGGATCCGGAAATCATTATTGTTGATTCAGGAATGGGAATGGGCGAAGGAGGAACTGATATCCTGAAAGACTATTTCAATGATGATTCACGTCTGCAAAGCCTTTCAGCAGTTAAAAATAATCAGGTATATGTGATAAATGCGGATATTATGGATCGCGGGGGTCCCCGAATTGTAGACTGTATTGAGGCACTTGCGAAAATTCAGCATCCGGAGATTTTTGGCGCGCAGGATGATAATTCATCATCCACGTCATCCCCAGGATTTTCCATTATCACAACATGTGCTGCAGTTTGTGGATTGTTATATCTCTACCGAAAAAGATGATGATTGCGGGAAATGCACACCTATTTTTAGAATGTTTCCCACAATAACAATAGCAACATAGTTATTACTAATATAAAATAAACTTTATTTGAAAATAATTATTTTAATATAACATCAATTAAGTACATCTAAATATACTGAGTTGATGTGAATGAAAAAAATGCGTGGATTCTTCTTTCTGTTGTTCATTATCGTACTGATGATATGTACTATTGGCGTTGCAACTGCAGATGAACCAACTGGACCAACGTCAAATAATGTTAGAATGCATATCTCTGTTAACGGGGGTATCGATAGTACATCTGCCGTAAACGACAGTAAATTGTTTATAGCCAACTGGAAAAGTATGGACTTCTCCACCACAAATGCAATGGGAGTTTTCTGTTTTGATTTAAACAACGGAGACCTGATATGGTTCCGATCCATCGGAGAAGTATTATCCGGAATCACTGTGGCAGACGGGCAGGTCTTTGCCGGTACAAAATCCGGAGCATTGTTTTGTCTTGATGAAGAAACAGGAAATACCCT
>JBAZDV010000269.1:0-2572 GCA_041654195.1 Candidatus Methanomethylophilaceae archaeon
TCAGAGACAACTACGATCTCATAGAAGTTGGCCCGGAGCAGGCTGTTATAACGAAACTCACAGAGAACGCTTACAGATACTTTCAGATAGCGTTCTCTAATCTAATCTCTGAGAGCTTTGGAGAAGAGGTTGTGGGGCTGGTGAACACTCATCAGAACGTGCAACTTATGCAGCCCGGCATAGGAATCGGAGGTCTCTGCCTTGAGAAAGATACTCAGTTCTTTTTAGATGTTTTGCCGAGGAATGAAACACTTGAAGAACTCTATAAATTCGGCAAGAAGATTCCGAGTGTTGTTGCAGGAAACATCGAAGAAGAGATTCTCATAAGCAATGTATGGTATCAAGTCAAGACGATAAGTGTGTTTGGGAAAGCCTATAAACCAAACACGAACATAACAACCAACTCTAAGGCTTTAGAGATTGCGGAAAAACTCCGAACAAGATACGAGGTCCTCCATTACGATCCTTTAATAGATGCTGAGGTCCCGAAAGGATTCTTTCATAGCGATTGGCTTGTTGTTTTAGTAGGTCACGCTTATTGGGAGCAATACGCGAAAATGTTTAGAAAAGTCATAGATGCAAGATCAGGGTGGGCTAGACGTGTTTAGCTATACTAGGGAAGAACTCAGAGAACTTGGAGTGAAGTTTGGAAAGAACGTTCAAATAGCCAAGAGCGTGAGAATTGCAAACCCTGAATTATTAACCATAGGCGATAACGTCAGGATTGATGACTTTGTTCTCTTGACAGGCTCAATATGGTTGCACTCGTACATTCACATCTCGTCATTCTGCAGTCTCGGAGGTCGTGCGGGAATCGTTATGGAAGACTTCTCGGGGTTAAGCGCCGGTGTGAGAATCTTTTCGGCTTCAGATGACTACTCAGGCGAGTATATGACTAATCCCACAGTCCCGAGACAGTTTACAAACGTTCATGCCGCTACGGTTTTTCTCAGAAAACACGCGATTGTTGGAGCTAATAGTGTCATCCTTCCAGGGGTGGAAATCAGACAGGCCGGAGCAGTCGGAGCGATGAGTCTAGTGACTAAAGACGTTCCGGCTTTTGAGATTCATGCGGGAGTTCCTGCCAGAAAGATTTCAGAACGAAAGAAGAAACTCCTAACGCTCGAAGAAGAGCTGGTGGGAGAATGAAAGCTCTTGTCATAGGAAATTCTAATTCGGTCTATACGAGAGACTTTGTTGAACATATGCAGAAAGCCACAAATGCAGAAGTTGATGTTCTGTCGTGGGTGAAAGGTCAACTCATACCGAATGAAAAAGTTAGAGAGTTCGTGATCCCGGCTGTCTCTAAGTTAGAAAGGTTTGGACTCTATAAAAAAACCTTAAAACAGCTCGGAGAATACGATGTTTGCCACGTACATTTTGTGAACCCTGTTTCATTGCTCATTCCGAAACACTACAAGAAGATTGTGGTTTCAGTCTGGGGTGGGGATTTCAACAGGGCAGACACGGAGATGCGGGGAAAACAGAAAAGACTATACAGGATGGCAGAAAAGATAACGTTTGCCAATCAAGAAACTCTAGATGATTTCAACGCTTACTATCACTTCGAGTTTTCGAATAAGCTCACTATTTGCCGTTTTGGACTCACAACACTCGAAGAGTTGACAAAGTTGACAAGTTCAAAGGCCGAATGCAAGGAAAAGTTGGGCATTCCGTTCAACTTTCTTGTGGGTGTCTGCGGTTATAACGGTTCTCCCATCCATCAACATCGGGAAATCATAGAAAGCATCTCGAAAGTATCCCACAGACTGCCTAGAAACCTGTTTCTCATATTCCCGATGACTTACGGAGCGAAAAGCGAGTATGTGCAAGAGATAAAGACAAAACTAAACAGACTGGGAATCAAGCACTTAATTCTCGAAAAATTCATGTCACCCGAAGAATCCGCGGTTCTCAGGAAAGCCTCAGATGTGATGATTCAGGTTCAGACAACAGATGTCTTGTCGGGTTCAATGCTCGAACACCTCTATGCAGGAAGTATAGTTATCACCGGTGATTGGTTGCCGTACAAGATTCTCGATGAGAAACACGTCTATCTTGAGAAGGTTCCTTCGGTTCAACAAGTCGGGGAAAGACTCGTGCTTGTTCTGGATCGTTTACGTGAGTTCAGTGCCTTGAACGAAACCAAGAAAGAGGCCATATACTCTCTTGCAAATTGGGAATCTAACATAGGATCGTGGGTGAAATTATGGTCCTAATCTATGCTTGGGTATTGTTTGTGACACTCTGGGTCTCGAAAGGCCCTTTATTCGCTTTCACCACGGTTCATGCCTTACAGTCGGCTTTTTTTGGAGTGATAGTCGGTGTAATTGCGGTATTTTACGGATTCTCGCTACCCATTTCACTGATACCGTTCTTTGTCTTTGAATTCATTGTCTTTCTATTCTCGAAGAAGGGCTCCTGGTTCGAAGGCTTTGAACGCTGCATGGGATATATGTTCAGATCGAGCATGATTCTCTTTTCGGTTTTAGTTCTAGCAATAGGTCACGAACAAGCGGCAATTCCCATAGTTATTGCCGGAATCCTCGAAGGACTTTACATTCTCTATCAG
>JBAZDV010000270.1:0-2570 GCA_041654195.1 Candidatus Methanomethylophilaceae archaeon
TGATGACAGAAAACATTAACCATATCAAATCTATAGCAGCAGCTAAGCCAGCTAAGCTAGACTTCATTGACTATGAAGACTACATGGGAGTTGATAACGGCAATGGTGAATTAGCTTCTCTTGTGTGTAAAAATGTACATATCAAAGCATTTGAGAAGATACTGGAACCTATTAACATTGTAACATGCGTGCAGACCCTTTACAACAATGGCCCAGAACGTGGTAATCGCAACATGGCTATAATGAGAATAGCATCTCATTTCAAACGTAGTGGCATACCATCAGATGCAGCCAAAGCAGCATTGCTGGACTGGAACAATAGAAGCCTTGATGAGAACCTTGTAATAGAGCACATAGAGAATGTATACAACAGAAACTACAAGTATGGTTGTGAAGACCCCATCTTGAAGAAGTTGTGTAACACTAGGTGTACCTATTACAAAAATAAAGACTATTCAGTCAAGCTCTATTCAGCTAGCGATATGCAGTCTATGGCAATAGAACGAGAAGGTATTGGGTTTGAAGGCAGAGTCATTGACCTAGCTGCTCTTATGGGACAGTATGAGAAAGACTGTGTTATCTACCCAGGTGAGCTGGTCAGCATCATGGGGCCAACTGGTAGTGGTAAGACTGCATTCGTGCAACACTTGGTACTTGGGTTAAATCTCTTCACTGGAGAGATAAATCCTAAAGCACAAATGGACACAGTCTATCTGTCTCTTGAGTTATCACCACAGCTTATGCATAGAAGGAACATGCAGATAGCTGGTAACTTACAGAAGAGGTACGTGATTGCTCATCTAGGTGAAGCATTCAAGAAGACAGAGCACCTCATATCGCATATAAAGCTAAGAGTCAATAGTGGCAATATAAGCGACATAGAAGAGCTAGTCAGAACACTTATCCCAAAAGTGCTTGTAGTAGACTACCTAGACTTGATAGAGTCAGAACGCAGATCAGAACACGAACAGATCAAACAGGTAGCACACGGCTTATCTAGCATAGCTGTTAGGTATGACATGATAGTTATACTGATAACACAGGTATCAAGAGACTATGCCAGAGAACACGTACTAGACTTATATGCTGGTAAGGGCAGTGGAGCAATAGAGAATGCATCACGAAAGGTAATTGGCTTTAACGGACAAGCTGATAGCCCAAAGAAACACATGTCCGTATTTAAGAACACCGATGGTGAACTACTAGAAGCTGATGTATTGCACAACCCATCAACCCTACGGTTCAGCATCGACAATGGAGAAAGTAGATGAATAACAAAAGAAGCATAACCATCGAAAACTCAGATGCAACAGAGCCAAAATATACCATCGAATTTACCTATCTGGATGAAGAACAGTATGTGACTATGTGTAAACTGATAGGATCAATGCTTGGGTTTTCACACCAACAAATAAACGATCATGTATTCACAGAAGAAGAATTGTGTGACTATGTAATGGAACTTGAAAACGAACTACAAGCTGCACAGTTTGAACAAGCTGAACAGGAGCGTGAGAATGACATCTTCTAAACAATTCCCACCGATATACTACCTTGGTATAGACCTTGGGAAAACTGGAGGATTGGCATTACTCAATAGTGCTGGCAAAATAGTTACATATGAAGCTATGCCAGAAACACCAGAAGAAATCATCAAGTCTTTGATAAACTTATGTTCATGGGCTTTGGAGGGAGAAGTACAAGCATCTGTTCACATAGTTATGGAATCTGTATCACCAAGACCAGAAGAGGGTGTCGTATCAGTAGCCACATTTGCTAAGCATTGTGGTGGCGTATACTACACTTGCATAATGATACACCTGACTATGGATGGAGTACAGTTCCCATCACGTATAGCCCCTATGCTATGGAAAAAGACATTCGGGCTAATAGACAGCAAGGCTTCAAAGTATGAGAAGAAGAAAGCTTCTGTTGACTTTGTCAATGCTAGATACAAACAAGGTTTCAAGTATAAAGATAATGGCATTACTGATGCTATACTAATAGCAGAACATGCCAGACTGGAGGTTGAGAATGCTCAGCAAGAATGCTCTTAGCCTACTAGAGAAGAGATACTTCCTTCCTGGGGAAACCTGGGAGGGACTTATCCATAGAGTCGTAACTACCATCAGCAAGAATAGAAAGACACAAGAGAAGTACGCTACCATGATGTACAATCTTGACTTTCTCCCTAACACACCATGCCTTATCAATGCTGGGGCAAGGACAGGTCAGCTAATGGCTTGCTTCGTATTGCCAATAGAAGACGACATGGACTCTATCTTTGACGGCATCAAGCATGCTGCTCTTATACACAAGAGTGGCGGTGGTACTGGCTTCTCATTCAGTAGACTCAGGGAAACTGGTGCCAAGGTAGCATCTACAGAAGGCATCTCAAGTGGCCCAGTGTCATTCATGAGAGTCTATAATGAAGCTACTGGTGCTGTTAAGCAAGGTGGGGTAAGACGTGGCGCTAACATGGGCATCCTCAGTGTTACGCATCCAGACATACGTGAGTTCATAACTTGCAAGAAAGACCTAAAGCAACTTACTAACTTTAATATCTCCGT
>JBAZDV010000271.1:0-2568 GCA_041654195.1 Candidatus Methanomethylophilaceae archaeon
AGCGCTACAGCAACCTCATTCTCTTAGATGAAAACGACATGGTCCTTGAAACAGCCAAGCATATACATCCTGCCGACAACAGGTTTCGCTCCGTCCTGCCCGGTCAGCCCTATTCAATGCCTCCCGAATTCAAAGGTATTATGCTTGAGGAGTGGCTTAATGATCCTTCGGCTGACACATTGAGATCTGTTGCAGGGTTTGGAAAAAAACTTCTTGAGAGACTTACTGAAATGGAAGTTGAAAAAGCAGTTCGACACCTGAATGGATTTTACAAAAATGAAACTGACATTTCCTCCTACATTCCGCAGCTGGTAAAAAAATATTTCACCGCATTACCCGGGTTGTTGGAAGGAGCGTCGGCCGTACAGGATACAACAGTTGCCGATACAGGACGGACAGTTGTTTTAAGTCCGATCGCTGATGTATCCCTGAACAGAAGACGTAGGGTTATCACTGATCATATAGAACGCGAAACAGTGAGACGAGAAAGGCAGATAGGAGACATTGAGAAGCTTCTTTATGAAGATGATGCAGAAAAATATAAAAAATATGGAGATGCCCTTGTTGCGAATTCATGGCAGATAACTTCAGGAGCGGAAAAGGCCTGTGTGACTTACTGGGACAGTGAGGGCAATGAGGTCCGGGAAACTGTTCCTCTTGATCCAAGGCTCTCCGCTGCAAAAAATTCAGCACGTTATTTTGCAAAGTACAAGAAGATAGTTTCTGCACAGGAAAGGGCAGCCAAAGTTCTGATAAAAGTCAAAGAAGAGCTTGAGGATCTCAGGGAACAGATGGCGATCATACAGTCAATGGACGATACAGAGTCGCTTTCTCTTGTTGAAGAGGAACTTGGCATCAAAAATGCAAAAGAACGTAAAAATGTAAAAAAGAAGCCCGCCGCCTCTCTGCCCCCGCATAAGAGGTTCGACCTGGGATATGCACTTGTTTTTGCAGGACTCTCTTCCAAGGGCAACAGATACGTCACCTTCAAACTTGCAAATGCCGATGACATCTGGTTCCATGCGCAGGGAGTACCTGGGGCCCATGTAATTTTGCGCTTCACGTCAGCCCCAACCGAAGAAGAAAATAAAGATGCTGTTGAATTTTGTGCCTCCCTTGCCGCTAAATACAGCAAGAACGGCAATAACTCCGGACAGAGGGTAGATTACACCCTCAGAAAGTACGTTAGCTCTATCAAGGGCGGAGAGGCCAATGTGACGTATAGGAATTTTAGGAGCATAAGCGCCGAATAGTACGTTCGGCGGGAGTCAATTGGAAATCGATAGGGAATCGGTCGGGAATCAGTGGTTAGGGGCAGGGCCGGGGAATTCGTGACATTCGTCGCTGGAGAATTTGCAGCTGAGAAACGCTGCGGAGAATTTGACGGAAGCTTCATCCGCCGGGGAATGAAAGCCCATAACCGTCATACACGGATGCCTCTCTCCCCGTCATCCCGGTATGCCCCTGAGCCGGGATCCACAGGTTTTGGTTTATTCATTTCTAGATTTCGAAGTCAAAATCAAAAGAATGGGCCCCGACGCAACAGCATACAGTGGAGACGGAGGAGAATAGATCCCGGCTTACTTGCACACCGGAACAATAGTGGAGCAGTGGAGCTATTTTGGCTTCATTTCAAAATCAAACAATCAGGCCTATCGTTTTTTGTCATCCGCTTTTAAAGTGGTCGAACTCGACCACTTTAAAAGCGGATTTGGAATGTATGTGCACTCTATCATTTTATTCCGGTAGTATTAATGCTCACAATTTTTGTTCAGATCCCAAATGTTATTTTGATGCGTTCCAAAATGTCTGGTTGAGAAAATCCTGACAGTCCCAGTGCCTTCGGGTCGGTGATATCGTCTTTACAAGCATTTATAAATTCAACGAGATCATTTTTCACCTCTCCCTGAATATCAACTTTCATGTTAGGGGACAGTAACGCTGACAAACGAATAACATCATTCTTATGTTTTTTAATATCTCGACTGTCTACGTTTCCTCCCAGTTTTTTTCGGCCAGACAGATCCAGCCATGCTTTTGCTTTGAATAACAAAAGATATGCGTCAGACAGAAGAGATACCCCGTCTATCTGAATGGTGCCGTCTTTCAGCAGGGCATAGTATGCATTGTTCAGCAGTATCGCTGACAAACTGGATATTTCATCCCCTAGCGGTATCTTTATTAAATTAGGATCCGTACATACCGGCTCAAGTGCTTTGGAGGATCGGGAAAAAAGTTCAAGCATTGCAGGAAAAGCCTTGTCCTGAGGATTTCTGAAACGGTAAAAAATAGGGTTTCCGTCACTTCGCTGCTGGATCATATACTGTCCGTTCTTAATAAACTCCCAGAATTTTACTCCAAACTCAGGTGTCAGTGCTTCGGCAACAAGTATGATATCCAGGTCCCTTGTTGCCCGAAACGGCAGGCCATTTTTTTGAAACAAGAGATCGCAGGCTGTTCCTCCTATCAGAACATACTTGTCTTCATACCCTGCAAAGTGTTTGCGAAATACTTCGATTCCTTTAACCATTGAAAAAGTCCTCCATGAGCGTTTCAAATTCTTTTTCG
>JBAZDV010000272.1:0-2562 GCA_041654195.1 Candidatus Methanomethylophilaceae archaeon
AATATCATGGTCGATCTTATCGATCATGGTTACCAGATCGGAAACGGACTCGAACCTTTTTGTTGTGATATAATTCGGCAATGATATGCTGCATCCGCCCATCCACAGTTCCACATCGGAACCGCGTTCAAAGGCACGTTCCGCTATGTTCATTGCCATGAGACCGGTAGAACGATTGGTGATGATCCTCATTGAATCGATCGGTTCCTCACTGCGCCCTCCGATCACCAGTATCTTCTTTCCGTCAAGATCATCCTTGGACATCGCTCTGAATATCTCAGCCACGACCTCTTCTTTGGAAGCGACCTTTGCCCTCAATCCTTCAATGTGCGGGCCTATGAACGTGACCCCCCAAGACCTCAGTGTCTCAATATTTTTCTTTACCGCGGGATTCCTGAACATCGCATCATGCATTGCAGGAGCGATCGCCATCGGGATTCCAGATCCCAACGCGACCGTGGCCATTGATGTGACCGGTCCGTCATCGATACCATTAGCGATCTTTGAGATGGTGTTCGCAGTTGCTGGATATATCACAAATACATCCGCTGCAGAACCATTTCCCATTAAGTTGACGTGTTCTGTCTGTCCTGTCAGCTCGGTCACCGGTCTGGTACCACATGCGAATTCCAAAGACATCGGCGTGATCAACTTTTGAGCTGATTCGGACATCACCGGGATGACCTTGGCACCGTTACGGACCAACTCACGTATGGTGGAGAAACACTCCGT
Organism: Candidatus Methanomethylophilaceae archaeon; assembly: GCA_041654195.1. Lineage (GTDB taxonomy): Archaea > Thermoplasmatota > Thermoplasmata > Methanomassiliicoccales > Methanomethylophilaceae > JBAZDV01. The sequence continues at coordinate 733 of JBAZDV010000272.1, forward strand.
CGCCGCAATACTGCCTGTTATACCGATGACAACGGTCTTACCTCTGAGCTTGCTGCTCTTCTCGCAATATATCTCCTCTGCTGGGTGCATATTTATTCCAACCTCTTCCTTATGATCTTCAATACCTCGGACGCTACCGTCCTGCGGCCTTTCGATGCATCTATGATCGTAAAACCCCTTTTCTCAGCGATCTCCAAGTAGTTCTCCCTTACCTTCTTCTGGTATTCGAGATGTTCGAACCTGCTCGTCTCGCCCCTTTTTCCGACACGATCCAATCCTTTGATCGGATCTACGTCCAATAAGAATGTCAGATCGGGCTCGATCGATACTTTCTCATTGATTGTCGTAAGCCATTCCAGATCTACATCCTTACCGAGTGATGCTGCCTGGTAGGCCAACGTCGAAGCATAGTATCTGTCACAAAGGACGATAAGACCTTTTCCTACCCATTTTTTTATCTCGACCGTATGGCAGGCCCTGTCGGCAACGAAAAGGAGTGCTTCTGTCTCCGGCGTGAAATTCTCTCCGTTCCTGATCATGCGACCGATATCACTGTCCGTCGGTTCCGCCGTAATGATCACGTTTTCATCTTCGGCCTCCAAGATCTTTTTTATGCTCCTACAGACAGATGATTTACCGGAACCGTCGATTCCTTCAAAAACGACAAATAGACCGACCATGCCCTCACTCCCTTTCCTTTACGCGTTGCTTTATATTTTCAATTACCTGTCACAGATGGCTTCCAACCTTCTGCACAATGCAGGAATGCTCTCCACATCCTTGATATCTTTCTTACAGACGGCCATTAACCGAGAACGAATGGTCAGGTCGTATTCAACGCCCAATGCCGTCAATTGAATCGAAAGGTCCTCTGCGATCTTATTGCCACGATTATCCCAATCGGTCAGGATGATCGCTTTTTTCTTTCCTTCGAATACACGTTCAGCCGCTTTTATCGGGCCACCTTCTCTTTGCACTTCGATGGTGTCTATTTCTTTTCCCAAGGATTCCAGTGCCTTTCGGTCCTTATTGCCTTCGATGAGTATCGTATGGTCCTCGGCCAATTTGGCAAGATCGTCAAAAATAAGCATCAGATCATCCAAACGTTCCTTATCATTCATAATCCAACCTCCAAGGCCTTGAAAATGATCGCGCCATCACCGTATATCATTACCGTCTTCTGCCGATTCAAATGACCGCGAATGATCTCTGACCTGCAACCGGTGACTTTCTTCATCAACGCCTCAACCTCTTTGTTGGCCTTCCCGTCCAACGGCGGCGCTTTGACCCTAATTATAAGACGTTTTCTCCATTCGTCGAATCCTTCAGTACCTGACCTGTCCGACCTAGGCGAAACGAGAACATCCAATTCCATTCCGTCAGCGACAATACGAGAGACGTCCGCCAGGTCCATATTGACATATGAGTACAACTGGGCTTATGATTCTTTTGATGTGTCTTCAGTTTTATATCCATCCTTGCAGCGAATTTTGAAATGCAACGTATCTCAGATCTGTCTCTCTGCATATATCCCACCGAATTGATCGGACCAACATTTATGGATACCACTTTTGAAGATCACCCTTTTCTTTCTACCGATGACAGGTTTTTTGATTGACAAACATCATATATCGACAACAGCTTGTGCAAACCATGGTTGCGGAAAAAGATCAGATGGCGTTCGAGACTCTGACTTCGATCTACAGGGTAGAGAAGGGTGCGAACACACTTTCCAATGTCAGGAAGGACCTTTATTCTGCAATGACGGAACTTTTGGAAGAACAGACCAAGGAATGCGACAGACTCGCATCGACCAATCCTGAATCGATA
>JBAZDV010000273.1:0-2539 GCA_041654195.1 Candidatus Methanomethylophilaceae archaeon
TTCAAAATTAATACTTCGGACTTCGAGATATTCTTCATTATTTCCATCATGACAACCAAACCTCCACAGTACACACTTAGATCATCGACTTGAATATATGTACCTGACGAGACCACCGAAGATCAACAAAATGATGATTATCAGATCTGTAACTTGGCAACAGCAGCTTTACTGCTGATGTAATGGCGCTCCTCCATCCTGAATGACAGTAAACTCCACGAAAACATCATTACACCACCCACAACCTCTCCGATACAAAGACTCCAGTATATTGCATCCATTGATACTGTGAATGCATACGTGTACAGTGCAGTTATCAGCATAACGCATGCGAACGAACATATGAGAGATTTCTTCGGACTCCTGAGGGCCTGGAATAAAGACGAACCTAACTGCATTATCCCAAAGAAAGGAATAATTATACAGTAGATCCTGAGGGCCTGCATCATCTCAGGTCTGAGGTGTGATGTTTCAGCCGTGAATGTAAAAATATGCACTGCGTATTGAGCAAATACTGCCAAGAATACCGAACATGTTATCATCACTGCTACCGTGATCTTCAAGGAGAACCAATACGCGACTCTGGCTTTGTCATAATCATTATTGCTCAAGGCCGCAGAACATACTGATATCATAGCTGCGGATATGGCATAGGCTGGAATGACTGCCAAAAGAACGAACTCCCACGTCGTGTTGTAAACAGCAAGACCATCTGTACCGCCACAAGTAATCACAAACCAATTCAGAACTATATTCATTATAGAAACTACGCTTAACTCGATGGTCTGCGGTACACTGACATACAGCACATCCCCCATAGCTTCACGATCAATTTTGAGATCACGGAGTTTAATCTTGACAATCATTCTTCCTCTAACATACCACAAAAGACCGATTATATCCGAGATGGCCATTGCAACAACGGTCGCCCAAGCGCTTCCTACCACGCCCATGTGAAGAATATACATAAAGATAGGATCTAAGATTATATTCAGAATCGCCGCCATAGCCAACATACCCATGGATTTCTTTGCTGCACCTTCAGATCTAAGAAAACCTGATATCACACCATTCATCAATAGTACAATGGCCAATCCAAAGAATGGCAACGCATATGCCATACAGTCATCCATTATCGGTCCTGCACCCATTGCTGACAACAAGGGAACTCTAAATATCAACAGGATCAACGACACAATTATTGATGACAAGATAGCTAATGAAAAAGCCTGGGCGGCACGCTTATTAGCACCGACATAGTCTTTTCTCCCCAAATGTCTAGATATTGCTATTGAAGCTCCGATCCCTATGCCGTTACCTATTCCAGCAATCAAAAGGTACAGTGTATTCATCAGTCCGACCACTGATAAGGCCGTAGAACCCAACCATGCGCACCATGCAAGATCAGCAAAAGAATTGACGCTGCTAAGCAAGATTGAGAACGCTATCGGTAAGGTCATGCTGAGTATGGCCTTCTTAGGATCACCTAGCATAACCTGTAGATCTTTGGTCATCTCCACTGCAAGTGCACCCCGATTCAATATCAAAGATATGAATAATTAAAGCAATATGTTAGACTTTATCGACTCCTGTCCTTTATCGATCATATAGTCGTTTTGTTAACATTTTGAGACTTGGTCAATCACCAAATATTTCAGAATATCAGCATCGTTATCGGTTCATAAGCGATACTGCGGAGTCGCTGTTAGTCATCATAGGGATATTCGCAAAGGAGATCATCAGGACCTCCCATGTTCTGTCTAAGAAAAGATTTATTGTCTAACATCGTTCTAAAAAGTTAACTTAAAGACAACAATTCAAATTTACTCTATGTTTTAGAACAATATGCATAGCCTTAAATGAATGGAATCACTATTGTATTGTAACATAGTTACATTATGTGAAGTGTTAGACCAAAAATCAATGATGAGCGTCAAATGCACATCATTACACTTCGAGTATGGAAAGGTAAAAATGATTGAAAAAAATGAGTCTGTTCCAATTTATTGGGTTGTAGTTTTGATTATATCTGTGGTAGGGGTCGCTACTGTGTTTATGTCCTGGATGGACATAACTTTGTTAGGATTCGATGCCTCTTACAATGCGACGGACTTTGCAACATCGGATGTGTTCAAGGAAGGCGGTCTGTTCGATAATCTTGATTCTCCAGGTAAGTACATTCCTATTTCCATAGGTGTATTATCCCTGATCGAGGTTATCCTTGCTATTCGTAGCAGAACCGATGCCGTTGCAGCGGCTGTTGTCGGATTTTTAATATTTGTTCTCGCTGTATATTTCTACTCTTTTGTTGATCCAATGTCCAACGGTTCAGTTATTTCTGACAGGCAGGTCGGTATCGCTGTTTGGATCGCTATGGCGGTAGGTCTGATAAGTATGATCGCCGCAGCAATTCAGCACAGTATGCTTAAGAGGAACAATTAATCTTTTAGGGGGTTTTTTCCCCATTATATTTATCGTAAGATTTGTTCGACATTGTTTCGTCATATCAGTTCTTTTGGTAAAAGTGTGATCGTTTCAA
>JBAZDV010000274.1:0-2534 GCA_041654195.1 Candidatus Methanomethylophilaceae archaeon
CCGGGGTCATCTTATACTGCTCGCCTTTCTCGATTGCTTCTTCCGACATGGTTTCGATGAACTGCAGGTACTCGTCAGGCGTAGCGAACTGTCGCGCTTCCTCGAGCATCCACGGGAACTGGTTCAGATACTCGCGCGTCGCCATTTCTTTTTGCGCCCATTCCTCGTCCAGATATTCTTTGAGGATCCTCGACGATACCCAGAAGTGATTTTCTACCGCATCCTGCACGTCCTTCTTGCGTTCTTCGAGCAGCTGCTGTTTTGCTTCTGGGGAGAGTTGAAAAAGTAGTTGAGAGGGTTTGCTTGCATAAATCTTTTCAACAAGAGCTTGTCTATTCTCAGGTGTATCATATTCATAGATTGCAATATTATGCTTCTCGAGTACAGCTCTTTGTTCTTCAGATATTGTATTCGGTACAATTGCAGAGTCAAATTCATCCAAAGACACCACACGGTCCGGCTTTGCTTCAAAATAGTCCTGTTGAAGGGTCGCGAGTCTGCGAGCCAACAGTACGGACTGTTCGAGCAACCATGTAGGAACCTTGGTAAAGGATTTTGCTGACAGCTCTTTTCGCATAAGCGGTACGTTTCCGGTTGATCCATACTTGGTGATGTAACTGCCTATCGCTTCGTATATGGCATCGAGTGATTCCCAGGTACTATACTTGTTGTTGTAGTTAGGCAATTCATTCTGAATTGTTTCGGCGAGCGGTTTGATCGTTTCTTCCCAGATGACTCCCTGTGCATCTCTGGTGATAAGCGTTCCCTCGAAGTCTCTCACTTGCTCCCTGTTGGCGAATGGGCTGCCTGCATTGGAGGCAGCCTTACCAGGCCCATATGTCATGGTATCCTGTGAGGCTCGCTCAGATTGAGAGCGCATCCATTTTAGAATATTCTCTGCGGTGTAGTCGTACTTTTTAGACCCTATCTTAATCTTAGGATCTGTGTATGCTCCATCGATATTATCTTTAATCCAAGAAGTGAAATCACTATCATGGTCCTTGATAGTCTGACGTATGCTATCTTTTGTCCCGTATTCATCGAATACAAGAGCGTTTTTGTCGTATGTTTTTGCAAAATGAAAGACCTTATCCAGCACGCCAAACCTTAGATAGCGTTCCAATAGATCGCTCTTCATGGTTTCGTACAATGCAGGATTCGCTTCTTTACGATGTGCTAGAGACTTTTCAAGGTAATCTCCTACCTTCGGTCTGAGATACTCTCTTACTGTATCATAATTCTCTGTTTCAAATATTTTAGATTTGAAATATTCAAGATTCCCATCAATTACTTCCATAGGAAATGTAAGAGGTGGTTTTTGCTTCTTGAATTTCAATTCGTAATCGATTCCACGATCTTTGAGAAATGCTATCTGAGCTTCGATAGTTCTCTTGTAAGCATCGACTAATAAGTTTGGCCCCCTTATAATGTCCGATCTACTGAACGCATCAGAACCTGAGAAATACTTTCCAGTCTCTTTATATATGACAGGTATGATCTTTTTGTCGAACTTATCAATGACTTTCTGGTTGATTTTCCATTCAGCTCTTGGAACGGTAGGACTCCAAACGTCACGATCATATAACCTTTCTTCTTCTAGTGCCTTTATAGCTACGGAAGGATCTGCAATGAGAGTAATCTCTCCGAACTGTGTGAAGGGAATGTCTGGTTTTGTGACAGCAAGAGATGGGGAGGGTAGTCCTCCGATCTCATCAGCAGATACCAACTTGTCTGCTGATATATTATGCAGTACAGCAAGAGATCCGTTGTTAATGTTTTCAACAGCCTCTTGGTAGAGAATATTCGGATTGGTTCCATCCCACGTGCCCAGGTTGTTTACAGATTTAATTTGTTCGCGATCAAACACGACATAATTAGTAGATTTCACATTTCCGTAGATATATGAATTTACCGAATCCCTTAGATCGTGAAAAACTATTCCGTCATACCCGTTTGCCTTCGCATATGCCACGACATCGCTTGCGCTTACGGCATTATTCGGAAGATTGCCAAACGCTTTCGGCTTCCACTCTCCATTGCCTTGCAACGGTGTATTCGCAATATTATCCCATGTACTGCCTGCTGCGTCGATATCCAGCGGATTCAGCAACCTCAGATATACCGCTTCGACATGCCCGGAATCTCTTGACGTCCATAAATCCCGCCTATGCGTAAATTGCTCGGCTAATTTATTGCTGTCGGTAAACCAGTATCCGTCCTCAGATTCGTCGAATACTTCAATCGGCGTTTTAGACGGAGTGCCATGATACACAACCAGTGGATTCCCGTTTTTATCCAGCGCTTTGCTATCCATAAACCATGCTTTGAAAGCGTCTGAATCAACAGGCGGAGCTTGCTGAAATAAGATATTAGGGCTTTCTGCATCCCATGTGCCTTGGTTGTTGACTGATTTAATCTGGGTGGGGGAGAAGGCTACAGCAATCACACTGCTATCAGTTGGATCGTATCCATAGAATCCGTCGTGATGATTCTTTGCCGTCTTGAGAAAGTCATGCCATCGTTCACCAGTGCCA
>JBAZDV010000275.1:0-2533 GCA_041654195.1 Candidatus Methanomethylophilaceae archaeon
GCATCAAGAGACGGAACCCCCGGATATCCTGCACCAGAAAGTGCTTGATATGTGGAGATGAAGACGTCCTTCAAACCATATGCATCATTCAGTGCTGCCAAAGGCGCAGCTATACCGGTGGAGGAACAGTTTGCGTTTGTTATTATGAATCCACCATCTTTGTATGTGGGCTGATCCTCTATTGAGTACATATGACCCGGATTGACCTCTGGAATAAGGATCGAAACATTCTTATCCATTCTGTGTGAACCTGCATTTGTAAAAACACCTACGCCTTTATTGGCTAGTTCCGTCTCAGTCGGACCTGCAAGATCAGAGGGTATGCCACTGAAAGCTATCCTTGCATTCTTTGCGATCTTACTTATGTCTAAGGTCTCGATCTTTTCTTCAAGCGTCTCCTCTTTGAAAACGTAGTCCCTGACCTTCAAAACGTCACCTAGCTTCTTTCCCTCAGACCTCTCGGACGCATAAAGTCCTTCTATTTCGAAATAGGGGTGATCTTCCAACATCTCGATGAATCTCTGTCCGATCATTCCGGTTGCGCCCAAAACAGCGACCTTTATCTTACTCATTGATGCCTCTCCGCAAATTGGATGAACCGATGTTACACAGTAGAGGTCTTAAATGTATTCTGCCAATAATATTCTTTTAAGAATATTATATGTAAAAATAATACTTTAAGGACTTATTCGAAAATGTGCATCTGCCTTGCTTTAGAAATGTGCAGTATCACTTCAGCGATCTGTTTAGCTTCTTCTTCAGACAAACTGACTTCCTCGCAAAGCTCATGATATCTGTTGATCACTTCACGTTCCTTGATCTCGTCCCATTTGTTTTGACCTGTTTCCTTCTTGGCCTTGGCGAGCTCGTCCGCAATCTCCATACGTGTCGCTATCAATTCGATGATCTGCTGATCGATGTCCCCGATCATATCTCTGAGCTCCTTTGTGTTAGGCATAGGTCTTACCAGTCAACGGATATCGTTCGATATATATTATTTGAACGCATGCGTTCGAATTTAAATATAACCCCCCTAATGTACATTCATGTTCTCAAATGAGAAATCCGACTTTGCAGTCCCTGTAGTAGGTTCATTGCTCCTTGCAATGATCTTATTCATATACGGACTCAACTCCATTAACTATGAATATGATTTCCTAGAATCATCTTACTCTCTCTCGATAGTCTTATTGGTCCTTGGTATACTTTTGACGTTCTTTGCCTCTGCAGCACTCTGGAAGGCGTATCTTATCGAAGGTATGACGTTCCTTCTGATCGGCATAACCTCTATTTGTATCGGTTTCTTCGGATTTGGCGTTGATGACGTCTTCATCTTAGTTATCGTCATCGTCGCAGCTGTTATCGCATTTATGTCCTACAGAGCAGGAGACATGATCACACTCCTCATCAATATCCTCGTTGCTGTTGCATTTATCGGAACACTTTCGGGCATCGACTACGACTACACTTTGATCTTCGGTATTCTGACGTTGGTAGCGGGAATAATCGCATTGTATGCATCCGTAGATGATTGGATGCTTGTTCAGGATGTGGCATCAGAATATGCCGACGATTTGTTCGACGAAGATGACGAATGCAACAGCAACGAGGATATTGATGAGGAGTGTGATCATGTCTCCTGCTCTGTAGGACATAAATGCGATGACAACTGCGATTGCAATGACAAAAAAGAAGAATAAACATTTACGGGGGACTCTCCCCCAATTTTTTTGCACACTTCTGTACTTTAATAACCATAATTATGTAGCTGTTGTTCAATATCCATCCATGGAAAGAACAATAGCGGCTTTCAAAGGATATCCTTCTCAAGAAGCAGTAGCTACAATGATGCTAAAATTAGGTATCTGCGTAAAAAACGACTCCGCATACTGTGGTGATATTGAACTTTCCGATTCTGCTCTTGGCCGTGCCGCAGGTGTTGACCGAAGAGTTGCAAGAGCTACCATCGATAAGATCTACAAAACCCCTTCCCTTTTAGCGGTATTTTCTAAAATGAAATCCATGGCCCTGCTCTCCGATGTCGCTCCAGAAATAGGTTGTACAACGCTGGAGATCATTCCCACCGATGCACATATGCCCGGAATATTGGCTGACGTAACTGCAACGATATTCAATGCTGGTGTGTCTGTCAGGCAGGCTGTCGTCGATAACCCCGGTCTACAAAAGAATTCACATTTAATTGTAGTTATTGACGGTCAACTGCCATCAGAATATCTGCCTAAACTGAAATTATGCCGTGGTGTCAACAGCATCATCATAAGATGATCCCACACTAGTACAAACTGAAGTATTGGTCCGCAGATTATATGGTGCAACGAACGATCGAAATCATGTAAAAAGTTTGAATCTGAACACGGACCATGCTCAGCTAATACCACTTTCGATCTTCAGAAATGATATTCTTTCATACTGCGGACACCCAGATCTTTTCCTCTGGCAACCTTGATGGCCCCAACGGCCATGTTAGCTCCGTTCGCGGTCGTAAGGAAAGGTATTTCCAACTCCACTGCCA
>JBAZDV010000276.1:0-2526 GCA_041654195.1 Candidatus Methanomethylophilaceae archaeon
GTCATCCTTGATTATTATGCAGTTATCAGGACAATATATCCAACAGGTCATGCAGTCTATGCATTGAGCCATATCAACAACTGGCACATATGATCTCCAATCGCCTGTCTCAAATTTCTCAGCACTGCCAGGTTCAATGACACGACCGCCAAATACCATATCTTTATGATCCATCTACTGTACCTCCTCATACGCTCTACGCAGAGCAGCAAGGTTCTTTACGATGATTTTGTCAGATAACTTGCCCGTGAACTTTGATGTTATCTGGTCCTCAAGAATGTTATAGGATACGATTGGCGATACCTTTGTCAATGCCCCTAGCATTGCCGTGTTGGCAACCGGCTTTCCAATCTCTTCAATGGAAATCTTGGTAGCATTCAAAGTATGACACTTGGCATCTGTGCCAAGTGCAGCTTTAAGTTCTTCAGGTGTTCCGTTGTAATTCGCCAGAATAATTCCGTCTTTCTTCAAACCTTTCGTAATATCAACCTTACCGACAAGAGATCCATCAAGAACAATGACAACATCGGGTTCATACACCTGGCTATGCACCTTGATCGGATTCTCAGATATTCTGGTAAACGCCCTAATGGGTGCGCCCATCCTCTCAGGTCCGAATTCTGGGAATGCCTTAACGTATTTCCCCTCCCTGATCGCGGTTTCGGCTAGTATCTCATTGGCGGTGACAACTCCTTGCCCGCCTCTTCCATGCCAACACAATTCCATATCCATATTGACCATCGAGGTAAATCCTCTCATAGTTTTTAAACTATCCTACGCATCGTATTTATTTCGCTTCATTTCGATGCTATTTAGGATTATTACCAAGTAAAAATACATAATTTTTACGATAATCGTAATATAATAAGTAAAATTCGAAATAATTTTTTCCCTAACCTGCTAATCTATTCTGGTTAGCATCACAAATCATATTATAATACAGACAGTTTCCCACGACATACATCTATGATGTTAATAAACAATTTTTACATACTCGATACCGGGGATACGATGAAAAAGATTGTTGACGTAAATGAGCTGCGTGTGACCGACGTTCCTATTGTTGGCGGTAAAGGTGCCAATCTTGGAGAACTCACAAGAGCTGGATTTCCAGTTCCAAACGCATTTGTTTTAACTACAGCTGCATATGATTATTTCCTTGAAAAGAGCCAGATAAAGGATCAAATAAACAAAAATCTCGCCTCTATCGACAAGAACTCTGATCAGTCCTTGGCAGATGCATCGGTCCGTATCAGAAAATCATTTGAGACCTGTGAAATCCCTGATGATCTTAAGAAAGAGATCATAAAAAGCTACGAGGCTCTCTCCACTAAGAAAACAGGCTTCGTCGCCGTTAGATCTTCAGCCACTGCTGAAGACCTTCCAGATGCAAGTTTTGCGGGACAACAAGAAACATATCTGAATGTTTACGGCACAGATGATCTCTTTGATAAGATCAGAAAATGCTGGTCTTCTCTTTTCACTGCAAGAGCAATCTCGTACCGTGAAAAACAAGGCTATGCACATGAAGACGTGAAATTGGCCGTTGTAGTTCAAAAAATGGTCAACTCTGAAGTATCCGGTATTATGTTCACAGTAGATCCCAACAGCGGTGAAAAAGCAATAGTAATAGAGGCCGGTTATGGCCTGGGTGAAGCGATCGTAGGCGGAGAGGTCACACCTGACACGTACAAAGTAGATAAGTCTACGATGGAAATAAAACAAAAGAGGATCTCCACTCAAAAATGGAAATACACCAAAGGCAAAGATGGTTCTACTGTCAAGATCGATATTCCCGAAAACAAACAAAAATTGCAAAAGATCGATGATCGTCGCATTGCAGAAGTTGCAGAGATCGGCCGTCAAATCGAGATCCACTATGACAAACCCATGGATATGGAATGGTGTATCGAAGACAACCGCGTGTACATTGTTCAAGCCAGACCAATCACGGCAGTAGGAGATTCAGCTACGAACGAAACCGTTGAGATGAATATCGCAGCCGAAAACATCCTCACCAGTGGTCTAGGTGCAAGTCCTGGCTTGGCCTCTGGAAAGGTCATCATATACGACGAAAGCATGAGCCTTGATGTTGTCAAAGAAGGCGATGTCCTCGTCACAACAATGACAATGCCAGATATGGTCCCTGCAATGAGCAGGGCTGTTGCCATAGTAACCGATGAAGGCGGAATGACGTGCCATGCAGCGATTATTTCCAGGGAACTCGGAACACCATGCGTTGTTGGAACCGGTAACGCATGTGAAATCCTGAAAAACGGAATGTTGATTACTGTCGATGGCACCACAGGTACGGTCTACAAAGGCGAAATAAAAAGCAAAAAATCCGAAACAGAAGTTTCCAGACAGATAATAATGTCCGAATCCGTACCTGTCACAGGTACCGGAATTTTCGTTAATATGAGCATGCCCGCAAAAGCCGAAGAAACTGCAGCACTTCCATGCGACGGCGTCGGACTTATGAGATCTGAATTCTTATTCACTAATTATATCGGCGAACATCCAGTA
>JBAZDV010000277.1:0-2524 GCA_041654195.1 Candidatus Methanomethylophilaceae archaeon
TTTTGCCCGCAGAGATCAGCTGCTTCAGGTAGTCATCAGCTTTCATGACAATGCCCTCGGCGATGGCGCGCGCCGGGTTAGTCTGGAAAGCCTGGACAGCAAGATACCGGTTGTATCCGTTGCTGTCTTTTATTGCATCAGTGGCTACAATGATAGCATCGTATTTCTCAGCGGACGACGCCATCACGAGATCGCGGATTTTCAAACTCAGGATTTGCTCGCGCGCCTCTGGGGAATCGTCAGGCATAAGCTCGTCGATCCGGGTCCTCAGCTTGGATATAATGGAAGTAGCGTTTTCGTTTGTGTAGTTGCCTTTCTCAACAAGGAATTTCACATAGTCGTCAGTTGTCATAGAACTTTCACTCCAATGAATTTAAATTGGTCAAATGCTTTCTTGTGCACACGGTGAGCGTAATACGTCCTACCGTTGTATTTGATTTGACAAAGTTTGCCGTCTTTCTCCGTCATGCGAAGAAGATAATACCGGCTTAGTCGGTTGTCGATGCCGAAAAGATGAGCAAAATCACTAATGGTGTAAAGATCATCTTTACTCCATTGTGTTTCGAAAAAATCATCAAAACGATGAGATAGTTCGTTAAGCTTTTGTGTTCGCGGAGGTTGAGGAGGAGTCATTTAAATGCACCTTGAAGAGCATTATTTTCCCCCCTACTTGTTTGACTTTTACTCCCAGCTCTGGGTGATTACGAACATAGAAATATAAAGCCGTATAGACGTTCACGGGCTTGCGGCCAACAACAATTGTGTCGACCTCAGCAGCCTCTGCGTCTATGTTAATGAACGCATCGACTATCTCTTTACTGTTTGCTTTGAGAGCGTTTCGTATACTTCTCGGCCGTAGTAATGGAATCACTGTAATCACCTGTTAGGGGTAGTTGGATTATCAACTACCCGCTTACTCCGCTGCGGCCGGCATTGTGGGCGACACTTCAGGGATCTTCGGCTTATCGACGAGGATCCATGTAACGCCCTCAGCATCCTTTTCAGTCTTCCACGCCTTCTCGATCACATTGATGAAGTAGGAGCGGTCGATCTTGTCATTGGGATGCATCTGCTTCGCGAGCTTAATAACGGCCGGCATCACGAGACGGTTTTCTCCAGTCTTTTCTGAAATTTCAGTGACGTATCCGCGGTAACGGACTCCGACACTTCCCGAGGAAGCCTTCGCTTTTGCCTCTTCTGCAAGCTGGGCGTAGAGTTCGCTCGCAGTCATCTGTTTCTGTTCGGTCTCAGGCATATGGTTCTCCTGCAAAGATATTATTCTCTGCAATACATATATTCCCCTTTAAACTATTTAAACTTTGTTATATCCTAAAGAATCATGGATCAAAGGATCGAAGTTCCCGAAGTTTTGCTTCAATCGCGTGAATCCGGATATTCGAGTGACCAACTACTCGCATAAGGGGGATGTTGTAAGCGATACACAGCGATGGTATCACAAATGACATCAGGCTGAATATCCGTCTCTGCGCGACTGGATCCATACTCCTAAGGCCATTATCAACGAGGGGGAAAAACTCATTGATAAAGACTATCAGATCATAGGGTTTCGTTTTCATGTGGTTGTTGATCAGACAAAGACAATCATCAAACGAAAGCTCGGGGCTCACATTCCAGCAATACACTAGATTGTCGAAAACGCACCTGTCCATTAGTACCATGTGACCAGCTGTGTTAGTTTCAACAGCAATCTGCTTTTCAAGGATCATCCGCTGAATATGGGGAGTATCACGGGTCTGCCGATCATATGTGCTTGCGATTTCATGAATGACATTCCACTCGGGATGTTTTTGAGATAACCGCTTTACAAGTGTTGTTTTCCCAGCATTGGAAGTCCCGCATATTGCGATTCGCATTGGGATCACCTTAGACGTACGAGATGAGACCGCATACAGATTCAATGGGTCCCGCGCGCCGCGTCCGTTTTACATACTTCGGGTGCGTGTTGGGCGAAAACACATCGGGCCTGTGAGCTGCTCGTGCTACTATCGCAGAGGTTACGAAATACCTCCCTGGTTGAGGATCCGGGAGACCCCTGATTATAGCAGAACTGGGTATTTCGCGATACACTGGGACCTTATTGCCGATTTTAAAAATCTCCTCTAGGTCCTGTGAAACGCGAACTGCTGCGCCCTCCACGTGGTTTATAATGTAGCGGCGCCCCTCTATTTCAAGTATTAACTCGTGTGGCATTAAATTCACGAGGTAATCTTCTACTTCCATACCATCTTCACCATTTGAGCAACAGTAATAATGGACTCTACAGCTGCGAATATTATAATGGCCACGGCGCATATTATTGTAGTGTAATACCCAATTAATGCATTACCCAGAATCACAGTTATAAATAACCCCAATAGTACGCTCACGGGCATTCCAATGAATACTGTAGCGGCTAGCAAAATAAGTTTAATGAAATGAAAGAACATTAATCCTCCATGATTTTAATCTTGCCGCCTGGCTTTAATTCTATCTCAGGTAACTGCATTTCATCTCCAACCTGATA
>JBAZDV010000278.1:0-2517 GCA_041654195.1 Candidatus Methanomethylophilaceae archaeon
AAAGCCGGAAGCGTTCTGCGTTGCCCTTTTTCGCCTGAATGATGGTGGCTGGCATTGTGGAGTGGTTTTGCCGGACAAGCGCCGTTTTATCCATTGCAGGAAGCCGCGTGTCGTTATTGAACGGCTGGACGATGCAACATGGCATAAACTTTTGAAAGGGTATTACCGCTATGCTGGATGAGAAAAGGAAAGCAGTTTTACACGTTTTGCCGACACCTTTTGCGATCTTCCAAAGAGAGAAGTTTGATGTTGTCTTGCAGGATGGCGAAACAGTCGAACAGCTTGCAAAGCGCATTTATCCAAAAGTCAAATTCAATCACTTTGCAATCCGCACAAAGTATGTCAAGCCGGATGCGGTTGTAAAAGATGGCGATGAAGTTATTGCATGGGCTGTGCCGGAGGGCGAAGTTGTTGCCGCATTTGCCGCGATCGGAGCAGAATTGGCTATTGTCGGAAAAGCACTTCTGACGATTGCATGGATTGGTTCTGTTGTCTATTCGATTTATTCATTTGTCCAGTCAAGAAAACTTGCAAAGGGGGCAAAAAATTCATCATACGGAAAGCCTGTAGAGGACACGTCCGACACAAACTATGGATGGGATTTTGACGCGTCAAATCCGGTGACAGAGGGCGCACCTTTGCCTGTTCTGTATGGTAAAAGGCAGGTCATACCGCCAGTCATTCAGCAAAGAATTACAGTTACAAACACAACCAAAAGTGAATATCTTGAAATGATTGTCGGGGTGGCGCAGGGTGGTGCTGGATTTGCAGATTCCATTTCATACCCTTTGAATGAAAACGGAGAAATTGACATACTTCTGAACCACACGAACTGGAAAAACTATATTTCCAAAACGCAGTTTGTTGACGATTCTTCCGAAACGATCAATAGATTAACTTCAAGCAACACGATTTACAACGGCGTTTATTATGAAAATGGAACATTATCTTATTATTCACCTGCACAAACCGGAAATTTGACGGATGGAGATACTACAACAAAAGCAACCGATCTTGCCGAATCACAAAGCTATGACAGCCGGAATAGTCCTGGTAAATCAGGGACAGGAGGAAGCAAATATACGCGGAACTTTTATTTTGTTCTTACAAAAAAATGTAAAATAACAGAAGTGCGGTTTTTTATCAGCACCAGAAAAGTCACTTTCAATGTTTACGCAGGAAACAGCACGAACATTACAGAGTTTAAGCGGATTGGCACTTTTTCAGGTAATGGAACAAAAAATTCATGGAAGGTTTGCCGATGTAATACGGAAGGAAAGTTCTATCAATATGTTTTAATTACCGACTTTAAAGGCGGCCAGGATGAACGTATTTATAGCAAAGATGGTACAAAACTGCTTGAAATAAACTATGCGTATTACTATGAAATTGCGGTTTATGGTTCTATGAATGCTGATGTGACAGAGGGATATACAGGATATGCGGAAGTTGATTTAAGACCGGGTACATACAATCAAGAGCCGATGACGATTTGCAACGGTGTATGGGCGGCATTGACTGTAAACAAGGGGCTGAACACGTCGTGGTTTACGTTCCCGACTTCTACCGGTGCTTCTCCTGAAATGCTGGCAATAACCCTTGAATTTCCATACGGATTATACGATCTTTCAAATTCTATAATGGAAACAAAGTCTGTCAGCATTGCTTGTGAATACAGAACGATTGACAGCGCGGGAACAGCAGGCACATGGACGAAATTCAACAGTAGTTTTGATTCAAACAGCACTCTTGCCATTTCAGATGCAACCACCAGTCCGAAAAAGGTGCAGTTACAGACCGACGAAAACACCTTGACAGGTTATGACCATTACGAAATCAGAATCAAATTTGCCTCTGATCCGGCGTTAAGCGATACCGTTCAGGGGGCTTGCAACTGGACAATTTTGGAAGAAGGATATTCGCACAAGCCGAGTTATCCGAGAACTGCTTGCGCCGCCGTGAAGATGCTGGCCACTGAATCACTTGCTGGCGGTGTTCCACAGATCAAAGTCATGGCTGAACGGCAATATGTTATGGTTTATAATTCTATTACCGAGGAATGGCAGGCGAAACCGGCAAATAACCCGGCATGGGCGGCGTATGATGTTTTGGTAAGGCCGATTTTTGATGATACCACAGCACCGACCATAATCACAGATGAGGATGGTTATGTAATCTCAATTTTCAATGAAGAAAGTGGCATTTTTGAAATAGACCTGTCGCCATACTTGCGTGAAGAAGCTTTCCCGCATGAACGGGTAAAGTATTCAGATTTTGAGGAATGGGCGGAGTTTTGCGACGAAGAACAAATTACCATGTCCATGTATTTTGACGGAACGTCCAGCGTTACGGACTGTTTGCAGTATCTTTGTGATATTGGCCGGGCGGGAATTGTCAACCGAGGAAATGTAATCGGCGTTGTTGTGGACAGATCCGCGGTGAATATGGATAACTTGAATAATCCAGTACCGCTTTTCAAGTTCGATGATTCAAATGTCGTGGCTGGCACGTATTCAG
>JBAZDV010000279.1:0-2512 GCA_041654195.1 Candidatus Methanomethylophilaceae archaeon
GGGTAATTATTTTTCGTCACCCTCAGTCGTTCTATACAAGCAATTGGTTGAAGAGTATCCCGGGACTGCTTTTATCTTCGGAGCCAATACCATTGGTTTTTACGAAGCTTCCTCCAAAAAACCCACACCTTCTGCACGTCCCTACCAGGACAGGTGGTACGAAGTTTTCAATTCTGCTTTGCAATTGGATATTTCGGATCACATACAGATATATCACAAGTCAAAGCTGGTAGTGGGGAGTGAGAAAATGCCATACATAGATCTGTTTCCGTTTATAGAAAAACTGTCACTTAACCTGGGAGGGACAACAGGCACTCTTGGTACACAAAAAGAACGTACGGTTTTTTCCAGAACTGACGGCAGAGAGACTACCGGGGTAGCAATCTGTTATGAATCCATTTACGGGGAATTTTTCACCGGTTATGTTAAAAACGGAGCCAACTTTATGACAGTAATCACAAATGACGGATGGTGGCGGAATACACCCGGTTACCGGCAACATGTCAGTTATGCTTCACTACGCGCCATTGAAACAAGAAGAAGTATTGCACACAGTGCCAACACGGGAATCTCTGCACTTATCAACCAGAAAGGACAACGCCTGGTTCAGACACAATGGTGGGAACCTACATCAATAAAAGGGATTATCAACCTGAATGATGACCTGACTTTCTATGTAAAATACGGGGATTACCCGGGGCGAATATCCGTTATTGTTATGTTGCTGTTGGGTCTCTATTCACTGATATGTGCATTGCCTTTCCGCAAAAACGGATAGAATCTGAGCGAAGGAGAAGGGATGAATTCTCCGATTTTCAGCCGTTCCCAGTATTTATCAACATTCTCAATTATTTCTTTCGAGGAGCAGCATATATTCGGCCAGGAGCGGAGAACACCAGGGTCTCCTTTCTTTTTGGTACAGGCATCCACAACCAAAACACCGTTTTCTATACTGACGTCCCTTATGGGATCTGTCTGATTGATCATCATCCAGAAACAGAGATCCTTGTCTTTCAGATCAACTTCATCATCCACGGCAATCACCATGCGGATGTCTGAATGATATTTCTTATGATCTGCTTCTGATTTGTGAAAGAAAAGAAACGGGTCCTTGCAGGTAGACGGTTTGTGCAAGTTATTACCGGTTTTCTTGGTGGCGTCAATGCATATTTTTCCTCCAAAACCGGACTGGGGAGCGGCGTGATCTGACATGTTGAGCGGGCCCCTGCTGAAAAAAGTATCCCGGGACGGGTTGTAGTACTTTTTAATACATTCATTTACTTCATACATGTTTGTAACATCTACATGCTCATCTACAAGTATCAGTAATTTGTTAAGGTAGGTTGTGGAAGAACCCCAAAAAGCATGAGCCACTTTATAAGTCTGTCCGGGATAATACTTTCTTATGGCAATAATTGCAGCTGACCCGTTTTCGGCAAAATATGGAAAACATAACCGCCTGACTTCCATGGCAATGGTTTGTTCAATGTTTGTTTCTACAAAAACAGAGACGGCTTTGGCCAGGTATCTCCTGGACCGCATCACTCCCAACGAAGGAATATTCAGGAGTAATTTCGGGTCTTTCCTGTGCGTAACACAGGTCACGTGCATTAAAGGCTCTTTGCCCCCGGTGGAATAAAAACCGGTGCTTTCGCCGCAGGAGGCCGAGGCTACCTGCTGCGCATTCTTGTCAATGTATCCTTCTATGACCAGGTCACAATTTTCGGGAACTTCCAGAGGCTGGCTCAAACACGGGACTTTGACTATTGCTTTTCTTCTCAAGTAACCTCCCAGCAATAACGGATCCACATCTGTGGCCTGGGG
Source organism: Candidatus Methanomethylophilaceae archaeon (assembly GCA_041654195.1). Classification (GTDB taxonomy): domain Archaea; phylum Thermoplasmatota; class Thermoplasmata; order Methanomassiliicoccales; family Methanomethylophilaceae; genus JBAZDV01. The sequence continues at coordinate 1,825 of JBAZDV010000279.1, forward strand.
TACTATCCCTGTAAGGGTATACAGGGGATCTCCCCCGAAAAACAACGCTACCGGAATTCTTGCCTGGGGAGATTCATTGATAAATAATGAAGCCTGAGAACCGGGTTCGAATTTGACTTGTACGGTGGTTTTGGAATGCCACAGCAAACGTGTGGATTCTATGTTATAAGTGTCCAGGTAAGGATTCTTGATCAAAAGTGGCACTTCGTGAAGGCTGTGTGCCTGGTCAAAGGCACGGTTCCTCAGGAACGGGATCCTGTTCAGATCCGGAGGGAACAAGGCGATCTCCTGACAGGAACCTGCACTGGAAGTTTTGGGAACGTATTGGTTAAATTCCGAAATCGGGGATCTTCTCATAAACCGGTTGCTTGTTCGGCTTTGGGCTATGGCTTGGTAAAAAGCAGATATCCTGTTACATACATCATCCAAGGTGTCCATTTCGAATGCCAGGGCAATTCTTTTTTCAGAAGAAAAAACGTTTGTTACAATAGGGAAAACGGTTCCGGTATCCGTAAAAAGCAGGGCTTTTCCACCGTTGTGCCGGCTTGCCTGACGGTCAGTGATCTCTGCGATTTCCTGGTTTGTGTCAACGTGACGGGTTATAGTCAGCAACTCGCCTTTCTGATGTAAAATTTTTAGAAATTCGTCAAAATAATGAATCATGAGGCATAAGTTCTTTTAGTATATA
>JBAZDV010000280.1:0-2511 GCA_041654195.1 Candidatus Methanomethylophilaceae archaeon
TAGGTCGGGTAAAACCGACCCGCGTCACTCTTTTTATATTATTACGTGATTCGCACGACCAATGCAGGGGTTACCGAGCCTGGCCAAAGGTGCTAGATTCAGGGTCTAGTCGTTAGTCGTTCGTGGGTTCAAATCCCATCCCCTGCACTATCCAGCAAATATTTGTTTTCGATACATCTGCATTCTTTGAAAGAGAAGACTAGTAGCATTCTTTAGCAGTTAAAGGCAAATGTCTTATTCGTTTCTACGCATTCTAAAAAATAGTGTATAAATAAGATGTAATTGATAAGTCAATTTAACAAGTAGGAATTTTCATGGACCTCAAGGATGAAAATATGAAGGGCTACGGAACGATACTTATGCTCATGTCATTCGTGGCGTTGATGATCATGTTCATCGACATAATGTTGGTTCCAGCGCTACAATACATTGCAGCAGATTTTTCGGATTACAATGAATGGATCCCATGGATCCTTTCCATTTACATGCTTGTCGGTGCAGTGCTGAACCCTGTGGTGGGAAAGCTTGCTGACATATATGGGAAGAGGAAGATGCTTCTGATAACACTTGTGATCTATACGGTCGGTCTGGTAGGTTGCGCGTTGATGTACGATTCTTTCATATGGTTTCTTGGGTTCCGTGCATTGCAGGGAATCGGTCTTACGATGTTCCCGCTCTTTTATGGGATAATCAGAGATACATTTCCGAAAGATATGGTCGCGATGTCGATCGGTATTGTGAGTGCGATGTTCTCCATTGGAGTGTCGGTCGGTCTTCTCGGAGGGGGATGGATTGTTTCACAATTTGAATGGGAGTATTGTTATTATCTCATGGCACCTTTATTTGTAATCCTTATACCAGTGTTCTATTACAAGATTCATGACGCAGGTGTTTTCATACCTGGGAGGAAGATAGATTCAATCGGTGCGGGAGTGCTTTCTGCCTGTATTCTTTCGCTTCTAATCGCCCTTACGGTGTCGGAGGAGAAAGGATTTGAAAGTTTTGTGGTTCTTTCATGTCTGGCATTCTTTGTATTCTCTTTGGTGTTCTTTGTATTCTGGGAGAACAGGACAAAAGAACCATTGATGAAATTAAACCTTCTGACCGGGCGTGGCGCTGGTGCACATTTGACCGCGTTTCTGTATGGAATTGCAATGTTCATGTTGTTTCAGACCCTGCCATTTTTTCTCAGTACTCCGAAACTATACGATGGATTCGGTATTTTAGATACGTTCGATATAGGGTTGGTAATGTTACCCATGGCCATCATGGGTTTGATATTCGGTCCGATGGCCGGTAAATTGTGTAAGAAGACAGGAGTTTCCATAAAGTTACTGGGGGTCGGAATGGCACTTTTTGCATTAGGTGATCTGTTATTGATATTCCTGCATTCTGAATTGTGGATGATAATCCTCTCATTATGTCTGTCAGGTATTGGAAATGCACTAACCATGGTTTCTATGATAAATGTTGTTGTGGAGACAAGCCCTGCAGAGGATTTCGGCATTGCATCCGGAATGAACACAATGTTTCGTTTGATCGGCGGAGCTATCGGTCCAGTGCTCGGGGTTACGATACTCTCGGGATACGTGATAGATATATTCTATGGAGTGAAAATCTACGGAATCGATGGATATGTGCTGACATGGGTAGCAGGTGTGGTTTTCTGTGTTTTGGGTTCAGTTTCAGCATTTATACTGAAACCAAAAAAGAGTGTTCAGTCGACAGTGTGATCATCCATTTGTGCATTGATCTTGCACCATAAGGTATTCCAAACTTTTTTCTCATCATCACTAAGACAGGACAGAAGTGAATTCATTATTTCATTGGTCTCTGTTCTTATGATGCATTCCATTTCTTTTCCTTTAACAGTAAGATGTACGTTGTATTCTCTACCATCTGGGTTTAGGTCTTCGGCAAGACCGTGTTCAGATAATTTTGACATCATTCTTGTGGTATGGGCACGGTCAAGACCTATGATCCTAGTAAGGTCCTTTAAAGAAATGCCGTCATTTTTTGATATGATGAGGATATATGGTACGTAAGCCGAAGTAATATTGTACTCCTTAAGACGACAGTTGAGTCGGCCTTCAAAATATCTTTTTAATTTACCGGGACACTGTTCAGAAAAGGCGCAGTTCTCGTCGGATGATATCATGTTGGCAGTATTGTAATCCTGAGGATAACTAATTTGTTCATGGGTCACTGTCATTTTTCATAACGGAATCTTTGTGGATCATAACCGAATGCAGGACTATTAGGCTCAATATTCCCATTCCAAGCGATCCTATGATTTCACCATATGCAAGACCCCACCATAATGCTTCGATATACCCGAACGTGGAGGCATAAGCGAATATCACAAGGATCAGAATATTCCTGAGTAACGAGGAGGTCATGGCCAGCATTCCTTTTCCTAAAGACTGGAGCAATGACGATCCGATGAATATCCAAGACATGAACACCAGATATGTACAGCATATCTGTAATAGATCTACCATCTCTGGTTGC
>JBAZDV010000281.1:0-2507 GCA_041654195.1 Candidatus Methanomethylophilaceae archaeon
CCCCGATTCAACGTCTGAGAAGTCGAAGCCACGTGATACAAACGCATAGCCAGCTTCGGCAACTTCGGCTGCTGCAAACTTTGTTTGAGAAGCTACATCTACGAATACTTTTCCAAACTTTTCTACTCCAACCGAAGCGTCTGCAAATTCCTGACTGATGGCTACAACGTTTCTAAGCTCATTCTCAAACTCTGAATACACATTTATCGCTTTCATGAAAGGGTATAACATAGCAGCGCCAGCTACCATCATACCCACGCCAGCACGCTGCATCTTAGCGGCGGTCATCTCTAAAGTTTGCACTTTAGTCTGAACGCCTGTCAGAACTTGACTAGCCTGATCGAAAGCCCTGACTACTATGTCAATGTTAGTTGTGACCGCCATATAGTTCACCCCTTACAAATTCAATCAGCATCTCCGTTTTGATAGGGGTGTCGTATCCCCACGGAGTGTCATTGTGATGGTCAAGAAAGATAAGCAGGGCCTTCCACGGAAACATAGCCCTGCTGTCCTTCTTGTTGTACTTTAGGAGTAATAACTCGTCATCACTCACGAAAGTTTAAGCTCATCACCTCTCCAAAGACACCTAGCAGTTGCATGGGATTCAGTGATTCGCCAACATTAGCCACACTTATCTCTTTCTCAATGTTCCATTCTGCTATTGAAGCAGTGACAATGTTTATTAGCCTTTCTATGTCCTCTTTCGTGAAGTTCTTGAATTTCTCTACCGACTTCTTCTTGTCTGTTGAAATCTGCCCCCATTTATCCTGCAAAGCCATTAGGTTGAGGAAGTGGTCTGTATCCTTCGCAAGGAGAGGCTTCAACATACAAGTGAAACCGGCGTTGCTATATTCTTTTCTAGTGTCTGGTGTTACTATGTCTGGTACTTTGCTACCCATTGTTCACCTCCGAATTTAGGTAAGTGTTACTGACGAAACCTTGAAGTTAAGTGAAAGATCAACTGGATTATCGGGATCTGCGTTCAAACTCGCATCATCAGATGACATACCAGATGCGGCTATTGTAAACGTGCCTGCATCAGGGCCAACAAAAGCTGCCTCAAATGCGCAATCTTCGTTTTCGGTTGTCGATAGGAAACTGATTCCTTCCATAGCGTCAGGAGCGATAGTTACTGTTAACGAATACTCCCAAGAGCCAAGAGAAAGAGACTGAGGCTTTGTGTTAGTTCCGTACTGAGCGGTGATTGTCCTCTTTCCTTCAAGAGTAAACTTTGAAGTTGAGGTGGCTGTTATAGTGCCTGTCTTTGTGGTAAGAGACAGTGTTGCGTCTGACATTATCATCAAACCAGTTACGGCGGATGCGGTTGTAACACTGCCAGTATCCAGGTCAAGACCAACGAAATCAGCCGAATACTGTAACGGCTCACCTTCAGCGCACTCAAGTTTGAAGGATTCAATCTTTGCACCAGTTATGCTTATGGTGTTCGCTGAAATCGTGAAAGCGCTATCTGAGTTCAGGTTAGCAGCTACCGTACAACCAGTCTCGGTAACATCACCAGTTACAGATGCGTAGAACTCGTAGCCTGTAACCCTTGTAAGCGACACGTTTCCAAGCCCTTTTCTCTCTATTGCGTTAGATTTATTTCCTATCTTGAAGTTAGTGGCAAGACCAGTTGTGCCAGCAGTGCCATAAGATACATATACATCTTTACCTGTTAAGGCCATAATGTTTCCTCCTCTATTTACAAGAGTTCGAGTTCAAGCGGTACAGAGATCCGCATATCTACTTGATCTGTATATACGTTTGGATTGGAGAAGTCTTCCGCAAGAACGTTTGCTATGAATCGTTTAGTGACCTTACTGCCACTCTCTGTACAGGTGAAGGAAACTATATTAGTTCTAGGGAACAGCTCTGTCATAAAATCAACGAAGTCTAGCTGCTCGGCAATAATATCGTCTAAGTCCGAATAACCCCCACGTGACCATAAAGTGGCAACAAATCTATATTTCTTTCTTTGTGTTCCAAGTGCTTGCTGATACTGTGTTGCGGCAGGAGCTAGAAAGATAACAGGAAACTCGTATAGAACATCTTCAGTCTCTCTAGGAGAAGCCGTTATGACTTTCTTTGTGGCGGTAAACCAGCTATCTTTCAGCTCTGTTTCTATTGCTGTTTTCAGAGCTATTAGCATTTCCTTTCTCAAAGTTTCACCTCAAATTTCCCACAATATGCCCAAGCGTTTTCATCTCTATATAAGCCTGATCTTCTTCCTGAAAGAGCATGAAGCGCCTTTGCGGCATATATTTAGTTGCCTTTGAAGCTGGATTGTATTTGTCATTTACTTTGCCATGATGATAGATTGCGTAGTCTTCGTTTACCGATACCCTCGCTTCATGCTTATTGTGGGAGGCTTTGATACCGTGTTTCATTCTGCCAGTCCTGTAAAGAGGTACGTTAGGTCTTGTTGAGCCTGCCCGCCTCTTTCTTTCAACTGTTTGCGGTTTCAATGCTTGCCATTTATATGGCCTGCCCCTTGAATTGAAGTTCTG
>JBAZDV010000282.1:0-602 GCA_041654195.1 Candidatus Methanomethylophilaceae archaeon
GTTTGCTTGAATTGCGTAGCGACGATACCCGGACTCACGCTCTGGTAGTCAGTCAAGACCGAGAAATCCGCTAAATCGGATAGAGTCTGAGCTCCGGCATACACAATCTTCAAGCCTTTATCCCTCGCTAAACGAATCTCTTCGTCCAAGGCTACGGCATTACTTGGGGCAATGACAATCCCATCAAAATTTTGGTCAACGGCTTTTTTAATCAGCTGAATTTGATTTTGGTAATCACCCTCCTCGACAGGAGCCATGAATTCCAGTTCCAAACCTGTCTCCAGACGAGCGGAACGTGCGCCATTTTTCATTTTTCCCCAATATTCCCCGCCCTGCTCCATGGTTATGACAGCCACACGATAAGGTGTGCCAGAGGCTTCTTCCTTAACACAACCTATAAGCAACATGATAAGCATCAAAAGAACAAGAAGCCTTCTTTTCATCTGTTCGCCACCTTGATTGGAGTGATGTTGTCTTTTCTAGGAATCTTAATCCGCACGAGAGTCCCCACATCCTGCTCACTCTCAATGGACAAACCATAATCACGGCCATAATAAAGTTGAATCCTTTGATGGACATTCCTTACCCCGATCCCATTGCCA
>JBAZDV010000282.1:629-2501 GCA_041654195.1 Candidatus Methanomethylophilaceae archaeon
TGCTTGCCATCATTTTCCAAGATGGTGGATACCGTCTTCTTATCCATTCCTATACCATTATCCTGAATTTCTATAAGTATGTCCTTGTTCGAGACCCCGTACACCCTGATGTCTATATGCCCCATTTCCTGAAGATATTTTATCCCATGGTAAATACTGTTCTCCACAATTGGTTGTATGATGAGTTTGATCGTGGGACAATTTGCCAGCTCCTCTTCAAAATCAATGGAGAACTCAAATTTATCCTTATACCGCATCTGTTGGATGGTAAGATAACTTCTCACATGCTCCAGTTCTTCCTGAATTGTAATGATATCGTGTCCTTTGCTAATGGATACCCTAAAAAGCCGGGCCAACGCAGCTATCATCTTGATAACTCCTTGGGTATCTCCTCGCTCGGCCATCCATACCACGCTATCCAATGTGTTGTAGAGGAAATGAGGATTTATCTTGGCTTGCAGAGCATCCAATTCAAATTTCCTTTTCATCTCCTGTGTGGAAATAATATCCTCCATCAAAGAGCGGATGCGTTCAACCATTTTAGTAAACGATTCGCTGAGAACCTGGACCTCTTTGTTTCCCGTGACCATAGGAGGCGATCTGAAATTGTCTTTCTCGACATTCTGCATCAATTTTTCCAATTGTTTAATCGGATGGGTAATCCAATTTGAGACCAATTGAGCAATGATAATGGTCACAATAATACAAAATAGTAACAATATCCCTAATAATAAATTGAAACCGGACATCCCTTCCATGAGCTCATCGGTAAAGGCCACTCCAACGATACGCCATCGGCAAAGACTGACCGTCTCGATTATGGTCAACCGATTCCGATTTTCAAATCTGCTACGGAAAATCCCAAAAATCTTCGCATTCACACTATCGAAATCCTCGTTGATTATCTGACTATTGAGCAATTGCTGTCGGGGATGATATACAATCTTGCCTTGATTATCGATAAGATAGACATATCCGGTCTTCCCCAATTTCACCAGTTGACAGAGTTCGCTGACTGAACTGAAATTCATATCGATGGCAAGTATCCCCTCCTGCTGTTTTTTATTCTTATCCACCCAGTTTATTTGCTGACTATAAGTGACAACCCAAGGATATTTCTCATAGAACAACTGCTGGGCATGAGGCCCTGTGAAATAGAAGTTCCCCACTCCTCCTTGCGCACGGGTGAACCATTCCTGTCCAATTATCTCCTCCTTGAAGCGGAATTTACTCTCGCTCGTTGAAATCAAGGGTTCTCCCTCCATGGAAAAAAGGGAAATGGTCTCTATGTCCTGCCGGCTCGAGAGGATAACCCTCATCCGTTCTCTTATCTCCTCTCCTTGCAACTCATTGGACATTTTTGCCAAATTTCTCGCATACGAAGCGACATTGACAATATCATTGATGTAATAATCCAGATTCGAGTTCACTTGGTTCACTATCTGACGAGTGTCCACCATGGCATTCTTCATGACAGTCTTGGATAAGCCCTGATAGAGAATCAAAGCCACTACCAGCGAGAAGGTTATGGACACCACCGCAATGCTCATGGTGACGATTGTCTTAATGCTTCTCATCTTTATTCTGATGCCTGTACTGCGAGGGGGAAATACCTTCATAGCGTTTAAAACAGAAACTGAAATAGTTCGGTTCTGTGAACCCCACCGCAGTCGCTATCTCATATGTCTTGTTTTCTGTTTTTACCAGCAGCTCCTTGGCCCGTGCCAATCGGGCATTGGTCAGATATTGTACAAAGGAAGAACCGATTTCCTTCTTGAACACGGAGGAAAAGTAAGCGGGGCTTACATTTGTCATATCACAGACCTGATCCAAGCCAAAGCCAGGCTCCTGGTAATGCTGTCCAATGAGCCG